>CAZGVP010000330.1:0-3696 GCA_964529135.1 uncultured Caulobacterales bacterium
GATTTTAAAGCTTCAACCATGAACACTTCCAAATCGCAACCGGCCTCAGCGCCTGCACCCCTGTCAAAGGGACCCCTGGCAGTCATTATTCTTGCAGCCGGTCACGGCACCAGAATGCGCTCCACTCTCCCTAAAGTACTGCACAAGATTGCAGACCTGCCTATGCTTGGCCATGTGATCGAGACTGCTGACGCGCTCAACCCGCAACACATGGCAGTGGTTATAGGCGATCACTCTCCCGAAGTTGGTGAATATGCAAAACAACAACGTGATGACATCAGCGTATTTATACAATCGCCACCCCAGGGAACTGGTGATGCAGTAAAACAGGCCCTGCCAGCCCTGAAAGGGTTTAACGGTACTGTGCTTGTCCTTTACGCAGATACCCCCTTAATCTCGGTAGAAATACTAGATCAGCTGGCACATGAAACTGAAACAGGTAACACGGTTTCAGTGCTTGGTTTTCGCCCCAGTCTGGAACATGCATATGGCCGTTTGGTCACTGATACCAATGGCACACTCACCAAAATTGTAGAGCATAAGGATGCTACAGGCAAAGAACGGGAAATCAATTTTTGCAATTCCGGTGTTATGGCAATTGAAAGTAACTTTTTACGAGACACAGTCCCTGCAATTTCCAACAACAATGCCAAAAGCGAATATTATCTCACAGATCTTGTCGGCATGGCTCGCGACAAAAATTTGCGGTGCAGCGCTATAGAAGCCGATGAAGCGGAAGTCATGGGCGTGGATTCTCGCCCAGATCTCTCTATAGCGGAACGTATCTGGCAGGACAGACGACGACAAGCTGTTATGCGTGAAGGGGTTACCCTTGCTGATCCTTCCACGGTATATTTTAGTCATGACACAAAAATTGGAACCGATGTAACCATTGGACAAAATGTAGTATTTGGCCCAGGTGTGGTGATCGCTAACAATGTAGACATTAAACCCTTCAGTCACCTTGAAGGAGCCAGCCTGGATACCGGGGTTGCAGCTGGACCTTTTGCCCGTTTGCGCCCGGGGGCAAAGCTTGGCCCAAACGTCAAGGTTGGCAATTTTGTGGAAATCAAAAAGGCTAACCTTGCCAACGGCGCGAAGGTCAGTCACCTGACTTATATTGGTGATGCAGACCTTGGCAAAGATGTGAACATCGGTGCTGGAACAATTACCTGCAACTATGATGGGTTTAATAAATTCCGAACGGTTATCAAAGATGGCGCCTTTGTCGGTTCAAACTCATCACTCGTTGCGCCGGTAACAATTGGCGAAGGTGCCTATATCGGTTCTGGCTCTGTTATTACGAAGGATGTAAACTCCGATGACCTGGCCGTAGCCAGAGGGCGCCAGGCAACTATAAAAGGCTGGGCTCAAAAATACCGAAATAAAAATAAAAAATGAGGAACTCTCATCATGTCTACTGATCATGCAAAACGGGCAGCAGCCCTGGCCGCGCTGGAGCTGGTGAAACCAGAAATGACCATTGGCCTTGGTACTGGATCAACAGCTGCACATTTTGTCGATATCCTTGGAGAAAAGGTGCGCCAAGGAATGCGCGTGGATGGCATCCCTACATCGGAAGATACGAAAAGACAGGCCTTAGCCAACGGAATCGATATCATTGAACCCGATGAAACAACCCGGATCGATTTGGCTGTGGACGGCACCGATGAAATTGATGATCGTCTAAACCTGATTAAAGGTGGTGGCGCGGCTCTATTGCGCGAGAAAATCATTGCCCAAGCAGCAAACCAGTTCGTTATTATTGCCGACGCCAGTAAAAAAGTACGTACACTTGGAAACTTCAAACTCCCGGTAGAAATCGAACCGTTTAGTTGGGCGTTAACCATTCAGGAAATGCGAAAACTGCTAGCGAGTATAGGGTATACGAATACATCCATCCTCTTGCGCCCTGGCCCTGAAGGCGTTTTACGCAGCGATGGCCAACATTTCATTGTTGATTGTGAACTCCAGCGCATCGAACAGCCAGCAAAACTAGATAGTGCCTTACGCAACCTTCCAGGGGTTATTGAAACCGGCCTGTTTTCAGGCATCGCATCACGTGCCTATATAGCTGATAATAACGGTAACGTCGAAACCCTTACTCGTTAAAATTCAGGGTTTGCTAAAATTTTGCTATATGCCCGCTAACTGACTTTTACAGGAAACCTAAATGACAAAAACAAAATATGAAGAACTGCAATCTGCCATTCACACATATGGCGCAGCTGCTTTTGAAAACCTGCTAAGGTGTAAAGGTTTGGGACAAGCTATTATCGATAATCTTCATACCCATCTAGGTTGTGAACGAGATCGAGTATCTGCAGTACCAGCTCAGGGCGCTTTTGAACCTCAAAAAGATTATGGTGACGACGCATTCAGCTTTAGCCAACGCGAAGTTGTGGTTCTTGAACCTGTACATTTCGGGTTGTCTTTGGTTGTCAGAAATAGTGAAGATTCCGGCGCTCTGTGGCTACGTACGATATTATCGATTGAAGTAACCGGCGATAGCTTCGACGTTTTCGTTGCCAGCCAACCGCTCATCCATGTGCCACTTGATTATGACGGCCATCTAGCCCCAGTATTTGAAGCAATATATCGCGAATTTATCAAAACATTTGAGATGGAAGTGATGGAATTTAACGACGCACGCTTTAAAAACGGTATTGGATTTTTACCCTAAGCCCCTATATCGACAATTACAGTTTTTAAGAAAAGACAAAGACCATGAGCCATTATGACTACGACCTTTTTACTATTGGGGCAGGCTCAGGAGGCGTGCGTGCATCAAGGCTTGCCTCAAACTATGGCGCTAAAGTTGGCATAGCTGAGGAATCTCGCGTTGGTGGAACTTGTGTCATACGGGGCTGTGTTCCCAAGAAATTGATGGTTTATGCCAGCGAGTATGGTCACGCATTTCATGACGCAAAAGGGTATGGATGGTCTTGCGAGAATGTAAAATTCGACTGGCAAACCCTGATCAAGAACAAAGATGCTGAAATCGATAGGCTTAACAGCATCTATATTCGCAACCTCAACAACGCTAATGTCGATATTATACAACAGCGTGCTATTTTAAAAGATGCGCATACGGTGGAGCTCACCAGTGATGGTCGTACCATCACTGCGGAGCGCATTCTTATCTCCACTGGCGGACGGCCATGGGTTGATGAAACAGTGCCTGGATATGAATTAGGTATCACCTCCGATGAGGTTTTTCATTTGGAGAAAAAACCAAATCATATCGTTATCACGGGTGGTGGTTATATTGCGATAGAGTTTGCCTGTATCTTCCGAGGTCTTGGAGCAGAAGTTAGCCTCGTTTATCGCGGTGATACACTGTTAAGATATTTTGATCGTGATATTTCCGATCAAGTTACACGAGAGCTAAACCGCCTCGGGATCGATGTCATTACTGGTAATGTTTTCGAAAAAATCACCGGCAAAAAAGAGGGAAAAAAACAAGTTACACTTTCTGGCGGTCGCGTTATTGAAACCGACGAAATTTTCTGGGCAGTTGGTCGTAAACCACACACAATTGGCCTTGGTTTGGAAAATGCTGGAATTGAGACCCAGAAAAATGGCGCAATTATTGTTGACGAAAATTCAAAAACATCCGTCGATAATATTTATGCAGTTGGCGATGTAACCGACAGGATCAACCTTACACCGGTTGCTATTCGCGAGGGCGCTGCC
>CAZGVP010000331.1:0-3680 GCA_964529135.1 uncultured Caulobacterales bacterium
CTGCGCCAGCTGAATTTCTGCAAGGTTTACGAAAAATATGCGATGATAACGGAATCATTCTGATCGCAGATGAAATTCAGTCTGGCATGGGACGTTCGGGTAAAATGTTTGCATTTGAACATTCAGGCGTTGAACCGGATATGATTTGTGTTGCGAAATCGATCGCCGCTGGCCTGCCATTATCTGCGCTCACTGGCAAAGCAGAATTGATGGATAAAATAGCACCGGGTGGTATGGGCTCGACCTATGGCGGTAACCCTGTTGCTTGTGCAGCCGCTCTTGCAGTTCTTGATATCTTTGAAGAGGAAGGCTTGCTTCAACGTGCAGAGGAAATAGGTTCGAAACAAGAGGCACGTTGGAAAGAGCTCCAAGCTGGTGTAGCAAAAGGCACTTTCGGTGATGTGCGACGCATTGGCGGCATGGCAGCCGTTGAATTGGTTGAAGATGATGACCCGGCAAAACCAAATGCAAAAATGGCGGGTGCAATTTTGTTGGCAGCTCGTGAGCGAGGCCTGATAATGACCACAGCTGGTTCACATGCGCAGTGCTTGCGCTCACTTGTGCCGTTGACGATTTCTGATGCGTTATTGGAGGAAGGTTTGGATATTTTTTCCGAAGCTACCGAGTCTGTTTTAAAGAGGTAAATACTTTTAGTATTAACTGTTGGTGGTATGATATTAATATTTCGCATTCTGACCTTTAAGAGATAGTTTTTAAATTGAACTAGGCATCGAATGCAAGACGCTGATTTCGACTTCTCCCCCATTGTTACTTTACTAGTGAAATTCTTACGTGCCAGTTTTTAGTATTAAGGAAATGCTGCATTGGGTAGTTTGTCGTGCATAGTTACAAAATTAGGATTTGTGGGTAATGGAGTCGAGTTTAAAAATTTTTAATAGGCTGGTTAGTGAGTTATTGGCAGATGAAGCTCATAATCCAGTAGCTGAATATATTGCATCTGCTGACATGTATGAACGTCTTGACCTTAAATTACAAAAAGACGGTATAAGTGCTTTAGAGCTCGAGAAATCATTAAAAGACCTCGTTTTCACATCTCCGCGCACGGCGACCAATGCCTTTTTCAACCAGCTCTTTGGTGGGCGACAGGAAAAGGCAATTTTGGGGGATTTATTGTCTGTTATTTTGAATAACAGTATGTATACGTATAAAGCAGCGGGCCCTCAAACTGGTGTGGAAAAAACCATATTACGCGAAATATGCGATATTATTGGTTGGGACAACAACTCAGGCGGCACATTGGCTCCCGGTGGTTCCATGACCAATTTTATGGGCATGGTCATGGCACGTGATGCCTATAATGATGAAACAAAATTTGAGGGTGTGCAACAAAAAATGACAATCTATACATCTATAGAAGGTCATTATAGTACATCTAAAAATGCAGCTTTTTCCGGTATAGGTAGAAACAATGTAAGAAAAATTACATCAGATGCTCAAGGGCGTATGGACAATGCAATTTTGCGCAAAACGATACAAGAAGATATTGCTAATGGCCTCCACCCGATCTTAATTAACTGCACTTCTGGTACAACTGTGCTGGGCGCTTTTGATGATTTAGTGGAAGCAAATAAAATCGCAAAAGAATTTAATATTTGGCATCATGTAGATGGTGCTTATGGTGGTTCTGTCCTTTTAAGTGAAAAATATAAACATTTAATAGATGGTGTTGAAAATGTAGATTCTTTTACGCTAAACGCGCATAAAACTCTGGGTACTCCGATTGGCTGTTCCCTTATTGTCGTAAAAGATAAAAAATATTTGCACGATTCTTTCGCTAACGATGCGACTTACTTGTATCAAACCGACCATGACGAATTCAATCTTGGCAAAATGTCGCTCCAGTGTGGCCGTAGAAACGATGCATTGAAGCTTTGGGTGTTATGGAAAAGTGTCGGCACAAATGGTTTGGAGAAAATAGTAGATAAGCAGTTTGCATTAGCAGATACTGCGCGCGCTTATGTAAGAAGTAATTCTGATTACACAGATTATAGTGTGGATGATACTGTGGCTGTTTGTTTTAATTACAAGGGAATTCCTGCTGAAGACATTTGTACACTGCTTTATGAGAAGTCTGAGTTGTTAGTAGGGTATGGTTCGTTTCGGGAGGATAAGTTTATCCGTTTGGTAACTGTAAATGCGACAAACGGAAATGAAGATATTCTAAAATTCTTCAAAACGTTGGAGGATTTTGTTGCCAAACACGAAAAATTGTTTGTACAAACCGTATCTCGTTAAGGGCTATATTGTAGGCTAATGTTTCAAAAGAAGGATTGCCGTTTGTACCACGCTTTGATTGAGGCGCTATGAAATGGCGCTAGTTGTATCCTGCTTCATCAACCAAATTTTCTGTGTAACGAAGTGAATTACAATGATGTTGTGTGTGATTGAAAGCGAACCCTGGCCACGGGCTCACCCCCTGTTCATCCGTCCTTCGATCAAGTTATCTACCACACTTGGCTCTGCTAGTGTTGAGATGTCTCCCAGTGAGTTAAAATCATCTTCTGCGATTTTACGTAATATACGGCGCATGATTTTTCCTGATCGGGTTTTGGGCAGGGTTGGAGTGAAGTGGAGGAGTTCTGGTTTTGCAATCGGGCTTATTTCCTTGGCGACGAATTTGATTAACTCCGTGCGTAATTCTTCGCTATCGTTTACGCCTTCCATTAGTGTCACATAGGCGTAAATGCCCTGACCCTTTATGTCGTGAGGGTAACCAACGACGGCGGCCTCAGCAACGCTTTTGTGTGCGACGAGGGCACTTTCTATTTCTGCTGTACCCAGACGGTGGCCTGAGACATTGATCACATCATCGACACGACCTGTGATCCAGTAGTAACCATCTTCGTCTCGGCGAGCGCCATCGCCGGTGAAATACATGCCATCATAGGTTTTGAAATAGGTATCAATAAAGCGTTGATGATCACCATAGACGGTACGCATTTGACCGGGCCAGCTGTCTGTAAGAACCAGATTGCCTGATGCTGCGCCTTCAATAAGGTTGCCTTCATTATCAACAAGCCCCACGGTAATGCCGGGTAAGGGTTTGGTGGCAGAGCCAGGTTTTAAGTCTGTTGTTCCTGGTAACGGAGAGATAAGAACGCCGCCAGTTTCAGTCTGCCACCATGTATCTACGATCGGGCAATTTTCATCGCCCACCACGCGATGATACCATAACCACGCCTCTGGGTTGATCGGCTCGCCCACCGTGCCTAGCAGACGCAAAGAGCTGCGGTCCGTTTTTTTGACGAACTTATCGCTCTCTCGCATTAGGGCACGAATGGCTGTTGGTGCGGTATAGAAAATATTGACTTTGTGTTTATCGATAATTTGCCAGAAACGTGAATAGTCAGGATAAGTAGGAATTCCTTCAAACATTAGCGTTGTAGCGCCATTAGAAAGGGGGCCATAGACGATATAGCTATGGCCTGTGATCCAGCCAATATCGGCAGTACACCAGTATATCTCCCCTGGGCGGTAATCAAACACTGCCTCATGGGTGTAAGACGCGTAAATCATATATCCGCCCGTAGTATGTAAGACGCCTTTAGGTTTTCCGGTTGACCCTGATGTGTACAGAATAAATAACGGATCTTCGGCATTCATCGTCTCTGCCGGACAATCAGGGCTGACATCATCGCGTGCATCGGACCATGAAATGT
>CAZGVP010000332.1:0-3672 GCA_964529135.1 uncultured Caulobacterales bacterium
GTTGGCGTCTGGCCGCACATGGGCTACGAGTGCATTGAGGAGTGGTTTGGGTCCAACATTGAGATTTGAAGGCTAGTCGCATCACGGTTGAAATATTCCCCGTGGAGAACAAGCTGCCCGAGCCCTACATTCGCACCCACGGCAATTTCATCAGCATTATTCACAGTTGAATGGGAATATCTGATCGCACCATCGATTCCACCTTCAGGCAGCTTAGAAGGGATTTTTCCAGTGTCTGTATTCACAACACCACCCGCAGCAGATGATCCGTAAAGCAACGAAGCTGCTCCACGGAATACTTCAAGCTTTTCTGCCAATGCAGGTTCTATTGGAACAGCATGGTCAGGGCTAGTCTGGGCGGCATCAAAAGTGCCTATACCGTCTTCAAGCACTCGAACCCGGTCCCCGCCCAAGCCACGTATAATCGGACGCGATGCACCCGCTCCAAAGAATGTTGAACTCACACCTGGTTCAGAACGAAGCGTTTCACCAATGGAATTTTCCAATCGCTCCTGAAGGGCTTCGCCGTCCAGAACGGAGACACCGGATATGGTTTGGCCAAGCGGGCGAGAAAATGGTGATGATGTCACTACAATCTCATCGAGATCAATATGTTCTGTTTCCAGGTCATTATTGTCTTCTTGGTCAATAGATTGAGCCATAGCGTGAGGTTGAGCTTGCAACTGACTAAAAACACACAAAGCAACCGCGCAAGTTGAGGAAAGAATAGAAGTCTGATTTAATTTATGGGCCATGGAAAGCACCCCTTATCGATTAAGCCCGACACATTTCCAGATTTCTGGCACCAGATTATCTGGTTGTATCGGCATTAAAATAAAACGCTTTATACTGATATTAATCGAGGGGAGGAGCGCGCGGAGATCGTCCGTTTTTGAGACGAGCAACAATAGGCGAGTTACCTCCAATTGGCGCAACACGCTGAGGCGCAGCATCTGAGACAATAATTAATCTCAGAAGCGATGCATAATATCCTTGTTCAGGAGTATCATTATCTGGGGAACCGTCTGGATTATCATTGTTAACATCCAGATCACCATCACTCTCTCGGTCCGACAATAAACAAAATGAACACGCCTGATCGCTGTGGCTCGGATCGTCCATCGGCCCTTCATGGGCAGCAACCGCAACCTGACTCACCGCAAACAAACATGCCAGCATGATGCTGAACACAGATGATTGCCTGAATATAGGCGCGTGACTATAGAAAAGTGATCCCATGTGATGGGTATATCAAGGAACGTGATAGTATATCAAGGAACGTGATAGTATATCAAGGTTTTTCTGTGGCTATACACAACACTTAATTGTCATGGATAAAGTCAGATCATCCCGTTCGCCTCGAGACAACCCAAGGGGTTAACAATAAGCCAATCATATCAATCAGAGTATGAACAATTATTGGAAGCAACAGCCCACCATAGGTAAAGTAGATGACACTGAAAATTAGCGCAGCGAACGTTGTCCCTAAAACACCTGCCCTCCCTTGATAGAAGTGCATCATGCCAAATATGACGATAGAAATAGCAAAAGCAGTCAATACATTGCCCATAATCAAAGTCAAAAGCAAAGGAAGCGCGAGTCGGAACATCAACTCTTCCGTTACACCTGCACTCAACGATAGCAATGCCGCCCATATTCCTTCTGTATTGTTGCGAGGAATTAAGGCGGTAAAATCTGCGGCATTTGTTACTTGATCTTTATGCTCTTGCGCATCCATTTGCCCTTTATTCCTCGAGATCACACCAATAATCGATCCAACAAGAAGGCTGGCTGAAAGAACAAATGACAATATAAGGCGATCATTTGCGGAACCCTCCTCATTAACCAGAACAGCGAATTCTCCAGGGAATTGCATAATCGCCGAGAACCGGCCGATCAAATACAATATAATGAAGGCTCCAAACCCAAATAATATTATGCTCTCTAAAACCCATTTCGCCATAATTTTTTGACGATCGCGAGTGTCAGTAGAATTCTTCAGGCGCTGATAATCTTTTGCACCAACAACACTGCGCCAGAAAAATAATAACAAAGTAATCGCCAATATCAGCAAAATAAATTGGCCAGAAGACACAATAGTAGATTTCATTATCACTCACCTAAGAGTCCGATTCAAAATTAATTCATTGATTTGCCCTTGCCAATCGCCTTGAGAGCATACGGATTGAAGCGATGTAGGTCCAGCTTTCTGAAGATTCGATAGATGCTTCCCAGTCTTTTGCTAGGCGGCGGCAACGCCCGAGCCAAGCAAAGGTGCGCTCGACAACCCAACGTCGCGCAATAACGACGAAACCTTTGACACCATCGGGTTTTTTGACGATTTGGATCGTCCGATTGTCTTTTTCATGGACGAAAATTGCAAGCGCCTCACCGCGATAGCCACCATCTGCAAAGATATGTCGAAGCGAGGGAAACCGCCCTATAACTTCATCAATGGTAATGCGTGCACCATCACGGTCTTGAATATTGGCTTCATGAACTACGCAGGAAAGCAAAAACCCCAGTGTATCTGTGATGATATGACGTTTACGTCCTTTTATTTTCTTGCCGGCATCATAGCCGCACGGACCACCACTTTCAGTTGTCTTGACAGATTGACTATCTATCACGCCAGCAGACGGCTCAGCCTCGCGCCCTTCTACCCGGCGCGCTGCCATTGCAAGTACATCATTGATAATCTCGAACAATCCTTCATTGCGGAATTTGTAAAACCAGTAGCGCACTGTTGAACAAGGAGGGAAATCTTTTGGTAGTAAAGCCCACGCGATACCACCCGAGGCAATGTATTGCATCGCATTCCAAATATCACGCAAACTTGCCTCTCGTGGACGCCCAACCGATGCTGGCGCGGGCATAAACGGCTTAATTAATTCCCATTCCCCATCGCTAACATCGCTTGCATAACGCTGCGAACTTCTGTCATGCTGCGCTCGAGTGGTTTTGGTCCAGGTCATTTGATCCTCCGTGGTTGTCGTAAACAACGTTGAATCATAAGTCGCTGAAATCACTCAATGTTAATTTTGAATTGGGCTCTAAATATTCTCAGCCGACTAATGCCACGCTACGAACCAATCCCCAACACACGGTCCGGATGCATACCATCAACATACCCCATAAATGCCGCATGGATATTATACCCTATCAACTCGCGTGTACGTTTGGGTAGTTTCCTTGCAATATCTTGTGGAACTGAAAGCACCATGTTCTCAAGCTGGCGTGCCCAGCCGGAGCAATATTGCGGTGTTACAATCAACCTTGAATTCTCTGATTTATTAGCCCCCCCACGATGATACAATGTCCCCTTGGCTATCATCAAAGACCCCGAGGGCATAGTAGCTTTGATACTGTCTGCATGTGGCAGCGGATCATAATCAACACCATATTTATCAGCACTCTCCGCCTCAGCACCAAAGGGCAATGGTAGTTTTTGATGCTCATCCCATGTGTGGCTGCCGGGCAGGATTTCTGTTGCACCATTGAGTTCGTTCATCTCATCAATTGCCCAAAAAGCACTAACACCGAACGGCGCGCGTGGACGCGGTACAAGAATTTGATCGTCATCACAATGCCAGCCCTGCACTGTCTCACCCGGGTGTAAATTAATAGCAAGCAGCGCTGACAAAAGACAACTTGTCCCCAATTCACGTTCAG
>CAZGVP010000333.1:0-3630 GCA_964529135.1 uncultured Caulobacterales bacterium
CTTGAACCAGATAAATAGGAGCCAAGCCCGTATAGGCCGGTGGTTCAATCCACATATCGGCCCGGCTTGCAATCTCTTGCCTTGCTGCGCCTGGAAGAAATACACCCTGTAATCTCAACAGGCTTTGAGGTCCTGCAGCAAAGAAACCGAGAATGAGTAGGCCAACTACAGGATAACGTAGAGCGAACCGGTCCCGGGCATCTGCTGTTGTATGAGCGGTTTTCAGTTTTACCCCTTGGGCAGCTTTCGCCATGGCTTGTTTGTGGGCTGCCCACAATGCCTCTGATGTTTGTGCCTCTTCAAAGGGGACTTGAAAAAGTTTGTCTTCCAGGGCCTGGAGTGGGGTATGCTCTAGGGCCCCGTCTGCTTCAAGGCGTTCAATAGCTGCATGTCTCGATGGCCATTTAAATTCAGGCTGATAACGAAAAATAGCCCATCCCGTCACCAGGATCGCAATCAATAACGATAGCCAGTGTACAATCACAGGCATGAGGCGCCACCCATCGAATAGGCTGATAATGATGAGTAATGATATTGGTGCCAGAATTGGCAGCAGTGCTGGCCAAGCTTTTTCCCAAAACAGGACAAGGCTTGCTCGCCAGATACGTAATGAGCTGGCTGGGTGTTTCAAACTGGTACGCTTTAGTGGTTTGGAGTGTGACATAGTTCTTGCAATTTACCCGATGTGGCGGGGCAAATCATCTGCCCATTTGTAAATTTTATCGCATAATGTCTGCAACCAGGCGTAATGCATTATAACTATTGAGGGTTTCATGTTATCACTCCTGTCTACCAAGCGCCGTCGTCATCTCGTGGGTCTTGCTGAGCAGGAGCGGACGAAGTCGGTCCATCGCCTGATCGCGATGATCCTCGTTTTCGTCTATAATATGACAGGAATAGCTGATATTTTGTCAACGCAATACGCGATTTACTCTGGGGCTGCCTATGAAGCTAATCCAGTGATGCGGGCCGCAATGGATTCTTTATCATGGCATGATGCCTGGATCGCAATCAAATTGACCCTGCAATTTACCGTTAGCGCTATGGTCTTGTGGTATCCTCACAAAACTGTTCTGTCGATCTTTGCTTTTATCGTAACGCTTATGCTTTACGTAGTGACGCAAAATCTGATCATTGGTGGTTTAATCTAAATTTGAAATATTCTTAAAGGGCACCCATTAAACCACTTGATGCGTGCCCCCGATATTCAACTTCCAGCATGACGGCTGTTCCCGAGCATGAAACTATCAGTATAGGTTTTTGTTGAGTGTCGATTGTTTTATAGTTTACATTGATGCCAACTATTGCTTGTGGGCCCAAACGTTTAGCTTCGGAAATTCATTCATTCATGGCATGCTCACGCGTCTCGGTTAAGGCTTTTGATAACCACCGCTCATATCGCGTGCGCCGGCAAAGAGGTTTTGAAATATATTGGCGCCAAGAATTGTTTCCTCAGCAATGACTCCCCGAATCTCGATGATCTTATAATAAGGAATTTCAGGGCTTGTTGTGATGATTATTGTTCTCTCCATATGGATAGAAACGATTGCTCATGAAATGACAATGATAAGTTGCCTGTCGAGCAACCGTGATAGTTTTACGAGCAGTTGAATTTATAGAAAGGCTAAACAGCGCCGATAAAATCCAGGCCGCGTTTTCTTCCGTCATCATCCATCCCGTAACCGACGAGAAAGTCATCGGCTCCTGCTTCAAAGCCCACATATTCAGCATCAATGTCTTCCCCGCGACCGGTATTTTTGCGCACTAGCACAGCGATTTTCACCTCTTTGGCGCCACGATCCATAACCATGCGTTTGGCGAAGTGCAGCGAGCGGCCAGTATCGAGGACATCATCAACCAAAAGAACTGACTTATCAGTAAGGTCGAGGGAGAAATCTTTCAGGAGTGTCACAACACCAGATGATGCACGGGTGCCCCCATAACTCGATAATTGCACACAATCCACCAGCGGATCATGACCAAGGCGAGTCAGCGCTCGCAGGAGATCTGCCGCAAACAAAATGGCACCAGTGAGCACAGGCGCCATGATCAAGTCTTGAGGCATTTCATCGGCAATCGCATTAGCCATCATCTCGGTGCGTTCGGAAATTTGATCTTGGGAAAAAAGTGTTTTCATGAGGATGCGATGTAGGATGTTTTGCTGGTCAATGGAAGGGTCCATTGCGGATATTAGGGGTGCAAAAAACTTTTCGTCAGAGTGGCCTTAGGTCAGGCTGCTCATCGTTTTTTCCATAACCGCCCATCTATCGCTGACAGGCCTAACCCAATCAGTCCCATACCAAATGCTTGCATGGGTAAAAGCGCTTCGCCAAGGACAAATACACCCAGTAAGGTTGCTGAAACCGGTATCAGGAACGTCACCAGTAGTAAATTGGTGGCGCCCGCTGATGCTAACAACTGGAAATATAGAATATAAGCGAGTGCGGTTGATAAAATTGCAAGAGCAATAACACTAACCCAAACCTGTGGCTGGGGCATGGCAAGTGAGAGTGGTTGGTCCACCATGAAGCTGATAGGTAATAAAACAATAAATGAAGCCGTCACTTGGCCGGCAGCAGTAATCACTGGATTTATATTCATTTCTCTAAACCGGCGTCCGAATACACCTGCAAAGCCGTATGAGATTGCTGCACCTAATACAGCTATTTGCGCGAGGACATCTGCGCTAATCCCTTGTAGCGCGCCAGAGCCAATCATGATAATAACACCTGTAAAACCAACAAGAACCCCAATAAGCTTAAGAGGCGTAGCTTTTTCATCTGTGAGCAGAGTGCTTGCAATGACAACGGTAAAAAGTGGTGTTGTTGCATTGAGGATGGATGCAAGCCCAGAGCCAATATGAGTTTGCCCCCAAACAATCAGGCTAAACGGGATCACATTATTCAATAACCCCATGCCAAGGAATGCAACCCAAACAGATGGGGAGGAGGGAATTACTAAACCTTTGTATTTTACAAATATCCATAGGGCTAATGCGGCAAAGCCAACGCGAAGCGTAACCAATGTGAGAGGCGGTAGACCTTCCAAGGCAATTTCCACAAAGAAAAATGACCCCCCCCATAGTATTGAGAGAATAGCGAGTATCATCCATTGTTTGGTATCCATGGTCTGATTGATTGCAGTTGACATAAGGCCCCTCAATACAGTTCTGCTTATCTAGCAGAAGTTACGCAGTGATGCATTTCGTTTCTTGG
Organism: uncultured Caulobacterales bacterium; assembly: GCA_964529135.1. Taxonomy (GTDB): domain Bacteria; phylum Pseudomonadota; class Alphaproteobacteria; order Caulobacterales; family Parvularculaceae; genus CALLPQ01. Next base: position 3,216 of record CAZGVP010000333.1, read on the forward strand.
TGTTCACTGCTGATTAGCGGCGGGATAACCTACTGTGATGATGTATGCTGAGTTCTATTGTGGTCATTAGCGCTGAGGAATGCCATAAATATTTACTTGCCTACAAAGATTGGAGATCAACCAATGGTTGATGAAAATACAATACCGGATCTAAGCTCATTTTTGGGTGGGCGCAGTTTTGAACAGGCATGGGGCCAATATGATAGAGATGGCTATATTATATTTGAGAACATTATGCCTGCCCATGAGGTTGCACGCGTAAGGTCTGTTGTTGAGCCTCACCTTAACAAAACGGGGCGTAATAATTTTGAAGGCTATAAATCTAACCGGGTTTACAGCTTGCTTGCCAAAGCGCCGGATGTCTTTTCTGATATGGTTACCCATCCGCTGGCGCTCGCTTTTGCTGAACGTGAAT
>CAZGVP010000334.1:0-3610 GCA_964529135.1 uncultured Caulobacterales bacterium
TACCAATTGAATGCTTCACGATAATCTTGTGGGCGCCCCAATCCAAATTGGTAAAGCGATGCGATAATGGTTTGTGCGGATGCTTCTCCGGCATTGGCGGATGGAAGTAAGATGTCATGAGTTTTTGTATAGTCTCCTTTGTCGAAGGCAATCTGAGCCTGTGCCATATCGGAAGAATAGGCAGCAGATGCCTCTGAAAATACGAGCAATAAAAAAAATGCGGCAATAAATGCGGCAATAATTGTGTGAAAAATTCTTGGCCACATCATTCGATGACGATCAATTTCTTTGACGTCCAGTTACGGGCCAATAGTTGTGCGTCAGCAATTTGTTCAGGTGTCATGAGTTGTGCAAAGACATCCCTCTTTGATGCGGCTTCCTTAACTCCATTACTGGCGGCCAAGTTTAACCACATATGAGCCTGAAGGTAATCTTGTTCAAAGCCACGGCCGACACCATAGGCTTGCCCGATTTGATTTTGCGCTACAGCAAAACCTTGCTCAGCTGCTGCAAGCATCCATTTTGCAGCCAAGGCATCATCTTGAGATAAACCGATACCGTCCCTGTACAACATACCAATTCTGGTTTGATTTTCGGGAAGCCCTTCTTCTGCTAATGACAACAATCTAGAGACAGCTTCTTCGTTTCCGGTTTGTGCCGCAGAAAAATAATATTCGCCTGATTTTTTTCGGTCGGCTGTAACGCCCTTGCCGTGATAATGAAGAAGGCCGAGGGCAATAGCAGCATTTACATTCCCCTGCGCTGCTGATTTTTGCAGGAGGGCAATGCCTCCTTCCAGATCTTCAGGGACACCTTCGCCTTTAATGTGCAATGCTCCCAAGATTTGTTGTGCTTTGGGGTGTCCGTGCCGAGCTGCTTTTTGCAACCAATTTATTCCAGCTTGCCTATCCTCTAGGTTTCTTTGGCGGCCAAGGTGGTAGTAAGCGAGAGCAAATTCTGCTTCGGCGGATCCATTTTTTGCTGCTTTGGAAAACCATTTACGTGCTGTGTCGTCATTCTTCTCTACACCCTTGGCATTGGCATATATGTCACCCACTAGAAACTGCGCTACCTGATCCCCTTGATTGGCTATTGGGAGAAGCAGGCTTAGGGCCTCTTCATAGTTGCGATTATCGTACGCTATTTTTGCTACATCAAAATCATCAGCGCTTTGCTTGACCTCAGCTTGAGAGCAGGCAGCTACTAGCGCGATGGCTACAATAGAGGCGGTTTGTTTTTTTCTGTGCATTAATTTTCTGTGCATTAAAATATCTCCCAAATCAAAATGACAGTGATGCGTTTTTCTTGATTATAACGCATCTACAGCGTCATGATAGTCAGGTGATTCTCTTTGTGTGCCTCCTTTGAAGTCATAACCGAGTGCGGTAATCCTGCAAAATTCCTGGACTAAAGATGCGGTGCGCGACAGCGAGAAGGTTTTTTGCTTTTTGAAGGTTTTTACTTGTGTTTTTGCGCGAGCACCCACAAATTGGGTTGGTGTTAATTACAGGGGAGCATTCAATGTAATTCGATCTTTTCAAAGTGGTTTGTTTAGCGCGCCAGCTTTTCTGGCATGTTAGGGCGACTTTTTAGAGTGAAAATTACTTGAAAGTAATTTTCAATAGTTGTGATGTAAAGCGTTAGTATAAATTCAGTAATAGGTAAGTGGAAATTAAAAATTCATATTTCACTTCTTAATATTTTAACAGAAATTATAAAAAAGTGCCATGGGAGGGCTTTTTATGTTCAGGCAACAAAAATCAACTGCAGCTGGTTCTCAAGTCAATTTGACTGATTTTGCGATGTCGCCCGTCATTACAAATAACCTAGGCAATAGCATTCCATCGGTTAGTGGTTTGCCGTCTGATATTGCAATTGAGCAGGCGTTTATAGGCAATATTGATCTTTCCGGAGCCGTGTTTGTGGATGCGGATGATGATGTTTTGACCGTGACATTGACTGCAAGCGGTGGAGAATTTACGTCAATTGCTGATGGTGCTGCTATAGGGGGTGGCGTCACTGAAGTGTTAGTGAGCGAAACGCAAATTACTCTTGTTGGTCTACCCAATGATATCAATACATACCTTGATACCGTTTCAAACATTCAATATCTGGCGGCAGAAGCTTCACTGGGAGACGACGGCGAAACAATAACATTTTTGATTGAAGATAGCACGCATGATCCTGTAAATGGTGGCACGGTAAATATTGATATCGTAGAGCCGGCCAGTTTTGTTGTGACCACAACTGCAGATGTAGTGGACCAGTTTGATGGTCAGACGTCATTGCGTGAAGCGATCGCTCTTGCAAATTCTAATCCTGATCAGAACGATATTACTTTTTCTTCTGCATTGGCGGGTGCTATAATTTCCCTGACGCAAGGTGAACTCAATCTTGTTTCTGATCTATCCATTGATGGGGATATTGTCGGCAATGATAATATCGCTGATGTCACTATTTCTGGTAATAATTTGGGCCGGGTTATCAGTATTTCTGGTATAGGTACAAATGTATCACTGGATTCCTTGACAATACGAGATGGAAATTCCGGTGGAACTGTTGCAAGTACTTCTGGGCCCATTACCAATAATACCGCTTATTCTGGTGGGGGAGGTTTGGTAGTCGGCGTTGGTAGCGGTGTGATTATCAGTAATAGTACAATTATTGATAATAGTTCATCTCTAGGAGGGGGTGTTGCCAATTACGGCTCAACTTCACTCATTAATGCAACGCTTGACGGAAATACTGCAGACAATACTGGAGGAGCAATTTATAATGCCGGAAATATTGACCTGACTAATGTCACTATAGCGAACAATAGCGCAGGGCTTGAAGGGATTGGTTCTGGTGGTGGCGTCAGTGCCAGTTCCAGCGCCATTACTTTACTTTTCAACTCTACCATTTCGGGAAACAATGCCGGAAATAATGGCGGCGGGATTTTTAACGCTGTTGGGGCAAGTACATCCTTGTTCAATACTATTGTATTGGGGAATGCGGCATTTGTAGGGGCCGGGGATATCGATGGGGCTTTCACAAACTCTGGTGGAAATATTACCAACGGAACTGTTGGTGATGTTTTTGCATCAATAACGATGAACGGTGGTGGCCTTCTAAGCGATAATGGCGGTCCTGTAGAAACTGTTCTACTTTCATCCAGTATTACGAACCCCGCACTCGATATTGGTAGCGCGCCTGTTGGCGTAACTACGGATGCCTTAGGAAATAGCCGTGACGCTGATCTTGTCGGCATTGATAATGGTGGCACGGTGGATGCGGGCGCAGTTGAACTGCCAATGTTTGTTGAAACGGCCAGCCTTGTTGTGACTATTGGCGCTGATGTTGTTGATGCATTTGATGGCGAAACATCTCTGCGTGAAGCAGTGGTTTTTGCTAATTCGAATGCTGACGAGAGTGTAATTACATTTGATGCAACCCTTAGTGGCATGAACGTGATTCTTACACAGGGAGAACTTTCCATAACCAGTGATGTCACGATCGATGGTGATATTTCAGGTGCAGATGGTAGAGCTGATGTTACGATTTCGGGAACCAATACGTCGCGAGTATTTAATATTACAGGTATGGGTACGGACGTCGACCTGAACTCTCT
>CAZGVP010000335.1:0-3601 GCA_964529135.1 uncultured Caulobacterales bacterium
ATCCGCACAATGATCGCGGTACCGGGGCGGCGGCGGCAGAGTTGGGCCTGTTAGCAGGGGCTGATCGTATTGAAGGCACATTGTTTGGTAATGGTGAGCGATGTGGTAATGTTGATGTCGTTAATCTAGCGCTTAATCTCTTTACGCAAGGGATTGATCCGCAATTGGATGTTTCTCATATTAATGATTTAGTGAAGACAGCAGAATACTGCAATCAGTTACCAATTCACCCGCGCCACCCATATGCTGGCGAGTTGGTTTACACCTCTTTTTCAGGGTCTCATCAAGATGCGATCAATAAAGGGTTCGCTGCAATGAAGAAATCCAATAGTGAGTTGTGGGAAGTGCCTTATCTACCTATTGATCCGGCTGATGTGGGGCGAGATTACCAGGCCGTTATTCGTGTTAACAGCCAGTCTGGGAAGGGAGGTATTACATTCCTTCTGGAGCGTGACTATGGGTTGAAACTTCCACGTAAATTGCTAATTGAATTTTCTCGTGTTGTTCAGGAGAAAATGGATAACGATGGTGCTGAAATGGCACCTGATGATATCTGGAATATCTTTAACGCAGAATATCTTCTTCGTGATAGCGATGATACGCGCCTTGAAGATTATGGATTGAGCCAGCCTGCTGGTGATGCAAGCTATGTTGAGGTGACGGCTAATCTTCTGGTGGGCGATAAACAACATGCGTTCACTGGTTCTGGTAATGGCCCCCTGGACGCATTTATCACCGGGCTTTCGAAGCATCTGGGTATTGAATTGCAAATAGCAGATTATAAAGAACACGCGATTGGTACCGGATCGGATACTAAGGCGGTTGCTTATGTAGAAGTTAGCGGCTCGAGCAAGAAATCTGTTTTCGGTGTTGGGATGCATGCTAATATCATCACAGCTTCTCTCCATGCGATTATCAGCGCTATCAATAGGCTGGATTAGAGCCAGATGAAGTATAACGGATCTTGCCACTGTGGAGATATAGAATTCAGTATAGAGCTAGAAGTAGTCGAGCTAACTACTTGTGATTGCTCGCTTTGTATCAAGAAGAATGCCTTGATGACGAAAGTGCATGAAGATAATTTTACCCTGATTAAGGGTGAGGGAAAATTAAGCGACTATCGCTGGAATACACACATTGCCCAACATTATTTTTGTAGCGGCTGTGGTATTTACACATTCCATCGTAAACGAGCTCAGCCGGACCATTATGGAATCAATATTCATTGTCTTGATGATTTTGATTCATCAAGGTGTAATATCAACGCGACACAAGGGGCAAACATGACGGTAATCATTGACGGTGCCCGAAAAATATGGCCAGGCCCAAGGGTGGTTTCCAAGTCCCCAAATGGATCAAGCAAGGGTTGAAATTGATGTGATCAAATGATCATTATAGTTCGTGATTGCGAAGAACCTCAAATCTGAAATAGGGTAGAGGTTTATTTCCTGAAATGACGCTAGGATATAGATGACAAAATTTTCAACTTATTTGAGTGCTGATCAAATCTTATTTCTGCGAGCATTAGTGGGCCTTGTGGCCATAATGATACCCTTCTGCTGGTGGGGGGGCGCTACCATTGCTCAGGAAACGTCTGTGGCTGAAGGTGTTTCTGGCGAAGCGCAATTTATTTTCGATACCATGTTGTTTCTGATTGCCGGGATGGTGGTGATGTTTATGGCGGCCGGGTTCTGCCTGCTAGAGGCGGGTCTTGTTCGTTCCAAAAATGCGGCCACTATTTGCGTAAAAAACCTATGCCTTTATGCGGTGGCTGGGGTGATGGTCTGGGTTTCGGGATATCATCTGATTTATTCAATCGAGCCAGGTGGCTTTCTCGGTGAGTTTCGCATTTGGGGGGCGCAAGAGGATTTGCGCAAAGATGCTCATGCTGCCCATGCGGACTGGTTTTTCCAGATGGTGTTTGTAGCTACGGCGGCCTCCATTGTTTCTGGTACCCTGGCGGAACGCATTCGTTTATGGCCGTTTTTGATATTCGTAGTGCTGTTAACGGGGTTGATTTACCCAATTGCGGCGTCATGGCATTGGGGCACTGGTTGGCTTTCTAAGCACGGATTTGTTGATTTTGCAGGTTCAACGGTGGTGCATTCTGTTGGGGGATGGGCAGCGCTTGCTGGTGCGCTCTTGCTGGGGCCTCGTCATGGTCGATATGAAAATGGTCTGGTCAGGCCTATAGTAGGGTCCAACCTTCCCTTGGCGACGTTGGGCGTATTTATTTTATGGCTTGGCTGGTTTGGTTTCAATGGAGGATCACAACTGGCGTTTGGCACTGTTGATAATGCCACGATGATATCGAAAATATTCGTCAACACTAACATGGCGGCTTGTGGTGGCATTCTAACGGCTCTTGCCTTGACACAGTTTCTGTACAGAAAAATTGATCTGACCATTTTGTTAAACGGCGTCATTGGTGGTCTTGTTTCTATAACCGCCGATCCGGTATCGCCTGCAATCTGGCAATCGCTTCTTATCGGGTCCATTGGCGGTGTCATCGTCACTATGGCAGTGCCTATGCTTGATCGGTTGAAAATTGACGATGTGGTTGGCGCTATCCCGGCGCATCTATTGTGCGGTATATGGGGAACGCTCGTAGTTGCCTGGCCAAACCCAACCGCAACAATTGTCGCGCAGCTAACGGGTATTGTTACTATTGGTGGATTTTCTTTTGTTATGAGTTTTTTGATCTGGACAGTGTTGAAATATTCAATGGGTATTCGAGCAAGTGCACAAGAAGAGCTTGCCGGACTGGATAAGACCGAATTAGGCATGGAGGCCTACCCTGAATTTCCAAAAGGGTAGAGATCGAGTTTTTGAGTTGGGTGGAGCTCGTTACTCTTGATCGATATAGATAACTTAGACACGGGAAATTTCTTACCCCAATCAATGAAGGCCCGAACGTTTATAAATGAGGAGCGGCGCCCCCTTATGCGAGGCATAAATACTCAAAACCTTCGCGCTGTGATGATCTTCTGACTTTAGACACACCAAAAATCGCCGCGACCTGATGACCCAAGCATATAAAATGAGGACTAGCGTGAAACGGCCAACCCGATTAAATTATACTGTAAAGTGGTATAACTCTCACTTCACTCGTGAACCCAGCAGTGGTGCCACAGCAAGTCACTAATATCATTGAGAAAACTGGAGCGGGCGATGCGCTCCCGCAAATTCATATAATTCAATAAAATCAATGGGTTGCAAGATCGAAAAATTCCAACACTACCCCAAACACTGCCAAAACACTGCCCCAAATCGGACCCGTTCCAAACTTCGAAGCGGAATTGAGATTCAAACGGTTCAAAGTGAAAATGGCAAGTGATTTTTTTATTGAGAACCGGACAGTTTTCTGTGTTTGTAGAGAATAATCATCACAAAATTGAAGCGCATACTACATGTTTGTTTGAAAGTTTGACCCGCTCAGGAGAGCGCATTGATGCTATTTCTTTGGTGTGCAGGTCACCGCGCAGAAAAATCCATTCAGTTGGCTTTTTTGTTTTGTGTAGCTTGGAATTGTACCATCCGGTTGTCTTATCATTTCTCGCCCGTGGTCACCCGATCTAAAGCGGATGGTGTGGATGGCTCC
>CAZGVP010000336.1:0-3597 GCA_964529135.1 uncultured Caulobacterales bacterium
CAAGGCTTGGCCTGTTGGCTGCATGGTTCCAGAAATGGGGAGCGCATAGACGTTTGCGTCCAGAGGTTTTTGCCGGACGCATAAACAACCAACTTCGTGGGCGCCGTGCCTATGATATTGATCAGGAAATCCTGGATTCTGATGGTCTTGCTCGTGTAATTGCAAACAGCCCTGGGGCTAACCATGTTGGCTTATTGCCAATGGGGTATCCTGAAGGGTCACCAGCTCACCCGGCTTACCCTGGCGGGCACTCAACCTTTGTTGCTGCTGGTGCAACAATTTGTAAGGCGATATTTAACGAAGATTTCGTCATTCCAAATCCTATGGTTGCTAATGCTCAAGGAACATCTCTTGATCCTTATTCCGGTGGTGATGAGTTAACTGTTGGAGGGGAGCTTAATAAGCTCGTTGGTAATATTACTCATGGGCGTGATGCGGCTGGTATGCATTGGCGTTCAGACGGGCGAGGGAATTTCATCGGAGAGAATGTTGGGATCACCTTACTTTGTGATTATAGCCGTACCTACAATGATGAGTTTGACGGTTTTCAGTTAACTCGTTTTAACGGTGAACGCATTCGAATTGTTAATGGTCGAATTCTTAGCAATTAACTTAGGAGTCAGAGCTGAGAAATTTGCCCAATACTATCTGCGTCTGTACAATCTGGATGTGCAGGCGCAGTTTTTTGTTATCGTACCGGCGTGCTTTTTAACTCGTTAAGAACTCAATTCAAGGTGAGTACTTATATCGCGTTTGAAGTTTGTTGAAACGCTGGAGGGAAAAGTCGCGATACTCCAGGGTAGAGTATCGCGACTTGTTTAGAGGAGTTCCCCCGAACTCTCCCCCTCTCATCCGCTGGGAAGGGTCGACCAGCGAATAGATGCAAGAGGTCTTGGTTGGTAGTGGTGCCTTGACGTCAGGGCAACTTAGGCACCTTCCTTTTGCATCTGAGCCAATAATACCAAATTTCAGATTTGCGTCATGTCCTGTAAATAGGGGGCAAAACCATCTTTTTTGAGCGTTTATAGCCCGTTTGAGCTACAAAGTGCGTTTTCTATGGTCGGCTGATACCTCATTACGGGCTTTTGTAATGACCAGCTCTTTTGCGACTTCACGTAAGCGGGGGCGCATTTCTTCTGCCATTTTGAGTGCTCCGCGTTCTAGTGCTTTGATGTTTGAAGGACGTGAATCATCTATACTCGGTGAGCCGTAACCTCTGGTTAAATCATAGTCAAAGCGTTGATATCGCTCACCAATCAGCTTTTTCAGATGAGAATTAACCGCTCGAGCCTGCCCATCTGCTATTGCTGATAGAAGTGGTGTGCGAAATTGCCCTGCTGGTGTGACCCATTCCAAAAACCCCCACTTTCTTGCCTGCGCAAAGGGAATTGGTTGAACGATTCGTCCAGTTCCGATGGAGATCACCCGGATATCATCATCAGGGTATATACGCAGGGCTTCTGAAAAACCGGCAAGTGATGGGTCATTAATAAAAACGGCACCATCAATTAATGTCTGTTTTGTCCCCGTGCGCGGATTAACCGCCTGATGGGGAGGGAAAAATGTCGGGGCCGATGATGATCCGAGCACTGCGTCCGCAATTCTAATCGAGCCACTGCATAGGGAATCCCCAGGCGGTGTTTGTGGTCCGCCCCTAAAGAAGATGGCATCTCTAGGGTCAATAGAATAGGCTGTAATGACCAGGTTGCGCCGTGGATTGATAAAAGATGCATCACCAAAAGCGCTATCAAGTAGGTTTTTTAACGGTCTAGGAGAATAGAGAGGGCCAAATAACTGACGCAACCTACCAATAACGGGGATAAAAGGTAATGCTCGTGGAGGGAATATCAGATGTGAGCGGGAACGATAGAGATCGCGAAGTCCGCTTGGGTTGCGCAGGAGTTGAGCATTTTCATCATCGGTGGCGGGTAATGCCAGTGCTGCTGCGATAATTGCGCCGGTGGAAGTGCCAGCAATGACATCAAAACAGTCACTCAAAGCAGTCTTATGGCCGGCTTTTTGAAGTTCGCCCTCTAGCGCGTCCAGCAATACAGCGGCTACAATGCCGCGTACACCGCCACCATCTATGGATAATACATATCGTGTTCGCATTCGGCTTTTTCCAGGCTTGCCTTTCGGGTAAGCTGTGTGTGCCAATACAGCGCGTGCATTAGCTGACAATTTACACACAACCTCAACAATGCCATAGCAGAGGTTGAACACAACCTTTTTAAGAACCAGGACATTAGAAATATGGCTGATAAGGAACCGGACCGGATTACAATCCTCGCTAAAGAATTCACTGCAGCTGCCCTTGAATATCATCGTGGGCGGATGGGAGAAAAAGGCTATATGATGGAAGGCCCGATAACAGCACGCAGTTTTCGTGTTATAGAGGGAATGGAACCGCCAAAGGATATTTTTGACGGGGAAGAGCATTATGCTGCTACCTTTGTAAAACTGGATGCCAAATAGATCTTTGGAGTCTAATAGTTTGCTTGGTGAATGAAAAACTTCATATCGTTGTTTTGACCGGGGCCGGTGTCTCCGCCGAATCCGGGATAGCAACATTTCGCGATGCGCAAGGGCTCTGGTCAAAATATGATGTGGCTGAGGTCTCAACCCCGGAGGGTTTTGCGCGCAATCCAGACCTCGTGCATGAATTTTATAATATACGGCGAGCCGGGGTATTGGAGGCATTGCCAAACCCTGCTCATGGCGCGCTCTCGAACCTTGAGGAAGCTTTAAAGCATGACGGGCATCAGTTCACATTAATTACTCAAAATGTAGATGACTTACATTTGCGGGCTGGTTCTGTGAATGTCCTGTCTATGCATGGTGAAATATTGAAAGTTCATTGTACCCTATGTGGCCATGCCTCCATCCATAAAGATGATCTCTTCGCTTATACGCCCTGTAAATCCTGTCAGACTGAGGGTGGATTGCGTCCGGACATTGTATGGTTTGGAGAGATGCCACGTTATCTTGATCAAATAGATGACGCCATGAATACAGCTGATTTGTTTGTTTCTATAGGCACCTCTGGCTCTGTTTATCCAGCAGCTGGCCTCGTCAGTCAGGCTCGTGAGAACGATATTGAGACATTGGAATTGAATCTGGAACCCTCAGACAATGCCCACCTGTTTTCGCAAGGACGTTATGGTCAGGCGGGCAATATCGTCCCTGCCTGGTGCAGTGAAATAATCGCCCGGATATCTTGAGGCTTTTGGGGTTTGAATAAAAGAAATCATGCTACGATCTTGACGGGCGCGTAAAAAAGGTTACTTACCAGACATCATCCCGGACATTAGAGAGCTGATATCTTCCCATAAGGGAAGCCAGCGATCTTGTATCCGGAAATCTTTTGATCGACTTGATTATGCGGCAGATTTTCCGCTTGGCTACGGACTTAAAGTAAAGCACTGAAAGCAACAAAGATGGCAAGAAATAAATCCAGACCTCGCAAAGGGCGCACTACCGGCAAGAAGAGCAATACGGGTAAGGGTAGCAATGCGAGTTCCCAAGCAAATGCCGATGCGACCCAAGCAGATTTGAACGGTGCTGCCGATGCGCCCGTTATTGAAGGGCGACCGCAGG
>CAZGVP010000337.1:0-3595 GCA_964529135.1 uncultured Caulobacterales bacterium
GGAGCTTCGCCAGCACCCTGAAGCAGTGGTTTACCCAATATGAAAACAACTAACCCTGCCAGCATGCCAATTCCAGCAAGGCCAAACCCATATTTCCAACCTAAGGTCTCGCCAAGATAACCGGCCCAAGTTGCGCCTAAAAATGCACCTGAATTAATGCCTACATAAAAATAGGTAAAAGCAGCATCGCGGCGTTTATCTGTTTTGGGGTATAGTTCTCCAACAATTGATGAGATATTGGCTTTCAAAAAGCCTACACCCATAATGATCAGGGCCAATGCCAGATAGAAAATATTGATAACTGTTGTATCTGGTTGAGAGCCAGGTTGAACGGGGGAGCCTTCTATGGCCATCATGCCATGTCCGGCAACCAGGAGTATTGCGCCGATCAGAACAGCCCGTCTTTGTCCGAGATAGCGATCTGCTAAAACGCCGCCAATGACAGGTACAATGTAGACGAGGGTTGTATAAGCACCATATATTCCAAAGGCTGCGTCTCGCTCAAAGAGAAAGTGTTTGGTCAGATAAAAAACGAGAAGCCCCCGCATCCCATAGAAAGAAAAGCGCTCCCACATTTCTGCAAAAAACAAAATATAAAGGCCTTTGGGTTGGGACCGCATCTGAAAGAGAGCTGCGGCCATTCCAATGAAACCAACTAGTGTGATAATTAAAATTAGTGTCATTGGTAAATTCCCTGGTTATTTAATATTGTTTTGTGGTGCATTTAACGTTCATAGCTTCTTGATGCATAGTTTATATTGGAATTACGCATTAATAAAAACTCGAAAAACGCTTGAACATAATGCTAGCGGTTATAGCCCATCCGGCTAGCGGCGCGACTTTGTCGTTAATTTAGGCTAAATTTTTATAGAAAATCCAGCTATTTATGGTGCTGGCCAGTTCATATCTGAAAAGTGAGGCGCAAAATGGCAAATGAATTCAACCTTGATGCGGTTTTGGAGACTGAAACGCAAGCCTTAGGCGATTTAGATCTTTGCGCTTTGCTGCTTATGGGTGATGCGCGTTTTCCCTGGCTGGTCATGGTGCCACGTCTTCAGGGTATTCGTGAAATCTATGAACTGTCCCGTGGTGACAGGGGATTATTAGTAGAAGAGATCGCGCAGGTCTCTGAGGCGCTGGAAGGAGTCACAGGCTGTGACAAGATCAATGTGGCGGCTCTGGGCAATCAGGTGGCACAACTCCATGTGCATGTGATTGCCAGATTTGAAAATGATGTCGCTTGGCCAAACCCGATTTGGGGAACCGGTGATGCGGTCGCTTATAAAGCGCCAGCGGCAAAATCACTTATCGATGATATTGCCAGAGCGTTGTCGATCCAGCCGCGATTGAATGTGGTTTAGTATGAATGAGATTAACAAAAATAGCCCAAGGAAGGTTTCTGGGAGAATTACACGTTACGATTTTTTTCGGATGAATATGTATTTGATGCTGCGTATTCGGTTTAATTGGATTTTCTTGGCTACACTTGGACTAATATTTAGTTTGATCATTACAGTTGTACGGTGGCTTGATGGTGCAACACATTTTGTAATTTTGGGGTTGATCTTTTTCTTTAGTTTTCTTGTATGCATCCTTTTACTGGTGATGGCCTCCGTTTTGATGCTTGTTATTCTACTTCCATTCGTAAATGCCCGGTTGGGTCTGGGGATAGTATCGTATGAACTTCATTCTCAAGGGATAAAAATCGAGACTTATTTTTCTGAGGAGAAAATAAAATGGGTTGGAATTGAAAAAATAACGTTAGCATCGAATTATATTTATATTCAAAAAAGTTTGGCGCATTTTATCATTATACCCAGGCGGTTCTTTAATACAGATACTGAATTTTCGAAATTTTATAGACTGCTAAACGATGGTTATCTACGCTCTCGTGAGCTTGGCGTTTGAATAATATGCTCACTTCTTCCCAAATTGATCGTTATTCTCGGCACATTCTATTGAAAGAAGTGGGCGGACAGGGACAGCAAAAATTGCTTGCTGCGCGTGTTCTTGTGGTGGGAGCGGGCGGGCTCGGCAGTCCGATCTTGCTATATCTTGCGGCGGCTGGTGTTGGGACGATTGGCATCGTTGATGATGATGTTGTGGCGCTCTCTAATCTGCAGCGCCAAATTATCCATACCACCGCGGCAGTTGGTAAGGGCAAGCTTGAGAGTGCAAAAAGTAGCATAGACAGGCTTAATCCTGATGTTGATGTGGCGCTGCATCATAAGAAATTAACAATAGACAATGCAGATGATTTGATTGCGGAGTATGATATTGTCGTTGAGGGGGTCGATAATTTTTCTACCCGCTATGTGTTGAACCGGGCATGTATGTTGGCGAACAAGCCACTTGTTTCCGCAGCGGTGGGGCGATTTGAAGGACAAGTGTCAATCTTTAAAGCTTATGCCGCGCCGGGGGTTTTGCCCTGTTATCGTTGCCTTGTCCCTGAAGAGCCACCGCGCGATGGACAGGTCAATTGTGATGAAGAGGGTATTCTGGGCGCAGTCACAGGTGTGGTCGGCACGTTGGCGGCGATGGAGGTCCTGAAGGAAATATTGGGCATTGGCGAAAGTCTAGCTGGTCGCTTGCTTGTTTATGATGGCCTTGGTGCAGTTACACGAACATTGAAATTAAATGCAGACCCTCAGTGTCAGGAATGCGACGTCCAAGGTTGACTCGATTGAGCTACCGCATTTTGCGATTCTTCTTAGGTGGTTTTTCCCGCGTGATGGCGTCCACTATTTTGTCACGGTTTGCGCCGTCAAATTGTTGGGCATGATCGAGAGCGTCAAGCCCATCTTCTCCTCGTACATACGGGTCGGCTTTGGCGCGCAATAGCATTTTGACAATCTTTAACGAACCTTGTTCAGCGGCAAGTGCAATGGGTGGGGTCTTGGTTGCCGCATCACTATCGACGTTTACGTCTGCGCCATTTTCAATAAGTGCATGAACCAGGCGGCTCTCGTCTCGCTCGATAGCAAAGTGTAGAGCGGTTTTCCCGGTTTCATCCATGGAGCTTACTTCACCACCTTTATCGATTAGTTCGATGACTTTTTCAAAGCTGCCGGTTTTTGCCTGTTGGCGCAGTTCTTCGTTGATGGCGATTTGATCGTCATAATCCATGGCAAATTCCTGTTTGTTCGGGCACGTTCAATTCAAGGTTGGGGCTGACCGTTAAATGATGATTGAAAAGTGTTTATTGTGTTGGAGGCATCTCACCCGCTAACAGTTGCGGGTCAACCAAACGATTAAGCGCAAGCCACCTGACGCTCCAATGGAGGTGTGGCCCGGTTACGCGACCGGTTGCGCCGACCAAACCGATGACCTCGCCTTTTTCTACCCGTTGGCCAACTTCAACATTAAGTTGGGACATATGTAGAAATGCGCTTTCCACCCAATGACCATGATCGAGAAGCACAGTACCGCCTCCAAAATACATATCCGGCTCTGCCAGCGTGACAATGCCTGCCGCAGGGGCGATAATTGGTGTGCCTGTAATGCGGGCAACATCGACACCGGAATGAGGGCGCTTTGGTTCGCCGTTCAAAATCCTCCGTGAACCGAATACTCCGGAAATGCGTCCTGTTAGCGG
>CAZGVP010000338.1:0-3587 GCA_964529135.1 uncultured Caulobacterales bacterium
CTCTTGCCATTGATCAAGAGCAAAAGATCGCGTGAGATTACACAAGCCCGACGAAGTGAAATCATCGTGATGAACAATTTTATCGGCTAATTGTACGGCATTAGGCAGCGAATACCCGGTCAGGGGGTGAAAAAGCGCTGCCGCCATGCCTGCACGCGCGATGTTTTCACTTTGTGGCCAGTAAGCTTCGATATCTCCGCCAAGCGCTATTGGTAAAACACCCTCTTCTTCTCTGATAATCTGAGCGATCTGCCACCCTCGCGCCTGAGCATAGTCACAAATATCCCCGCGCAAGGTTTCAGCATCCAAGGTAGATCCATCTGCATATCGTGTATCCTCGATAAGTGCAGTATCTTCATCATAAGGTAGCACATATAAAAACCGATACCCATCAAGTTGCGGCACACTGGCGTCCATAATTATCGGTTCGCTGAGACCATGAGGGTTTATGAATTTCACCTCCTGCCCGACAAATTTTTGAAACCCAAGCGTTAGATACGGGTTTTCACGATCCCCCAGACAATCAATAACAGCCTTGGCGGTAATTGTTTCACCATTGTCCAATTTAATATGGTGCGCAGTTATTGAGTTAATCTTTTGCGAATAGAAAATATTGTCACGCAAGTCAGTACCAATAATATCGGCCAGTCGATCCGAAGTGATCGAATAATACGGTGTTGTCAGGGTGCGCTTATGCGCTGGAAAGATCACCCGTTGACCATCCCACTGATGCACGATCAGTGGTTTGAGCCATTTGAGCTGATCACTGGTCAAATCAGTATGATGAAAAGACCATGTATGCTTACCACCCAGCACTTCCCCTTGCTCCAGAACAATCACATTCAAATCAGGCCGCACCTGCTTCAATCGCCATGCAATAAGCGAGCCGGCAAGGCCGCCACCCGCAATGGCAATATCAATAGTGATGTCGGGAGATATACCCATAGAGCCCGATTCGATTTTGATAGCCCCAAAATGGCTATCCCTATTATTACAGTAAACCTAGCACCATAAAAAAGGGAGTCTTGCAGTGAGATGAAGTTATGCCGAAACAAGCTCACTTGATCTGTTTTCAGACCAAAATTGAAGGGGTTATGCTGCGCGCCTTAGATTTAACACGTCCCATGCATCATTCAATGCACTCAGCAACGCCGTCATATGATCATCTTCATGGAATGGGGTTGGCGTAAACCGTAATCGTTCGGTGCCTTTCGGGACCGTTGGGTAATTAATCGGCTGGACATACAGATCATGCTTTTCCAGCAAATAGTCTGACAATGCCTTACACTGCACAGGATCACCAACATGGAGCGGAACGATATGGCTAACCGATTCCATTACCGGTAAACCAGCCTCTCTCATCAGAAATTTCAGGCGCCCAGCGCGCTCCTGATGACGCTGACGCAGATGATCGGCGCCGCGCAAGTAACGAACGCTTGCAAGTGCACCAGCGACGAGAACAGGCGACAACGCAGTGGTGAAAATAAACCCTGAAGCATAAGAGCGAATAGCATCAACAAAAGAAGCACTAGCGGCCACATATCCACCCATCACGCCAAAAGCCTTGCCGAGCGTACCTTCAATCACATCAATGCGTGAACTCAAATTATCGCGCTCAGAAACACCGCCGCCATGCTTTCCATAAAGGCCAACGGCATGAACTTCGTCTAGATAGGTAAATGCGTTATATTTTTCGGCAAGGTCACAAATTGCCCCCAACGGGGCAATGTCCCCATCCATGGAATAGACGGATTCAAACGCAATAACCTTGGGTCTATCCAATGGCAGATCTTTAAGTAACTCTTCCAAATGTTCGATATCATTATGACGCCAAACAAGTTTTGCTGACCGACCACCACGAATACCCTCAATCATGGAAGCATGGTTCAATTCATCGGAAAGAATGATGCAATCTGGTAATATGCGGGCAATAGTGGAAAGTGTTGCTTCATTGGAAACATAACCCGACGTAAACAGGAGAGCAGCTTCCTTGTCATGGAGGCTAGCAAGTTCCTGCTCAAGCAGGACATGGTAATGGGTTGTACCAGCAATATTGCGTGTTCCACCAGCGCCAGCGCCCACTTTGTCGATCGCTTCGGTCATTGCCGAAGTTACAGCATCATTCTGGCCCATGCCTAGATAATCATTTGAGCACCAGACAGTAATCTCTCGCGGGGTTTCATCACCATAATAGGTCGCGGATGGGAAACGACCACGGATACGTTCGATATCGGCAAAAACTCGATATCGCCCTTCTCCCTTAACGGCCGCTACCGCCGTTTCAAATGCCCGTTCGTAATCAACCATAACGACAGCTTTTATTATGACACCCTTTACTTAATGAGTATCTATCATATGCAATCGAAAAGCTGTTCGCACAACAGCTCTCTATCCGATCCAATTGATATAGGCCATTTTTTTGCCTGTTTACCCGGGCGGATCGCCGCATTGTTAATCTTGTTGTGTTCTTTGTCACAGTTTTTAATAACCACTCGCAAAAACTAGGTATTTTGTAGTTTCGCCTGTTCCAGGTAAATCTACAAACAGAAATTTGCGATGAGATTAATCGTCGAATTCGATAAGAGGTATACTCTCATCAAGACGTGGGTAATCCATATTAGGTAAACTTGTTGGAGCAGTGTCGCTATTTAGAGGCGATAACGAACTTGATCAATCCAGAAACGCTCTAAACGTTGCAATGTCGTATTACTGTCCCCGATGGCATCAAGGGAAATGCCCCCGACATTTTCAACTGACTCTAGCTGACGCATGAACAAGCTTGAAAGCTTATCGCGAACTTCAAAACCCAATGGCGTTAGTGAAACACGTTTGGAACGCTTGTCAGTGATAGATTTTTGATCCTGAATATAACCTTTTTCAACCAGTTGCTTGAGGTTATAAGAAACATTTGATCCTAAATAGTGCCCTCTTGAGCGCAATTCGCCAGGCGTCAAAACCGCATCACCAATATTGTATAGCAACAGTGCCTGGACTGAGTTGATATCACCGCATTCGAGGCGATCCAGCTCGTCTTTGATAACATCAAGGAGTTGGCGATGGAGCCGTTCTACCAAATGCAGCAATTGCAGATACCCAGCTTCAAGCGCTGCTGGATCGGTTTTTTTAACACCCACTTCGCTACCGCCGATTACGTTACCTATTTGATCCGGTGCAAACGCCCCTTGATGTACGCTCATATTATTGGCCTCATTACTCAAACTGATAAACAAACACTAGCGCAAAAATTTAAAATCTGTGTTAAAGGCTTTCATTCAATTTGAAGGCAAATTCTAATCATATCTGAAAGATATGTTTTGTACTGGAACAAAAGAGCTGTATAGGGAAGAAAAGAAGGTTGATAATGCCCCGCAATGACACGCCAAATCTGACCGGGCAATTTTTGCCTACAAGTCAATTCCCCTCTACAAGATTGCGCCGCCCGCGTCAGGCTGATTGGTCACGACGATTAGTGCGAGAAAGCACCCTCACCCATGACGATCTAATTTGGGCGATTATCCTGAAAGATGGCACTGGCATACGCGAAAAAATCGCTGCCCTGCCCGGTGTGTTCCGACTTTCGCCAGACG
>CAZGVP010000339.1:0-3584 GCA_964529135.1 uncultured Caulobacterales bacterium
GCCCTGTACCCATATCTAATACAAATTAGTGGCTTTTATCTAGTCAACGCAGCGGTTTATTGCCAGACACGCTTGATTAACAATCCGGTGACGCAATTCTCGCGAATGTTCACATTAGAAACGGTCAATCCTCACAAGTAAGTCAGCAATGCTTGAACTTGGTGCAATCGGGACTAACACAGCAATTTGTTGCTTGAATATAAAAGGGGGGTAGGTTACCGAACGCTTCATGGATACTTCAGGAGTATTTCCGATTGACTAAACCGATCCGCAGTAATGACCATACGCTTGTCGTGTTTTACAAATTCCCTTTACCGGGATTTGGGAAACAACGCTTGGCTGCGTCTATCGGCATGGACGCCGCCTGCCAGATCGGACGAAAACTTCTGGACTGCGCCTTTGAGGATATGAAAGATTGGCCTGGCAGACTTGTATTCGCGCCAGCGAATTCAGAGAGCGCCGATGCATCTGAAGATATTCTCGTACATACCTTTGTGGATAGAGAGTATGAAATTATCCCTCAAGGCCATGGTAACCTTGGTGATCGTTTGAATAGGGTGGATCAAAGGCTCAGGGCGCGTGGTCATACCCATATCCATTATATTGGCTCTGACGCTCCCATTCTATCGCGGATAATTTATGAGAAAGCGCAAGATCGCTTAGAACACTCGGATTATGTCCTTGCGGATTCGCGCGATGGTGGGGTTACGCTCATGTCTGCGAGTAACGCGTGGCCAGATATGTCTGACTTGCCTTGGAGCACTGAAAGGTTAGGGGAGGCGCTAGCGGATCTGTGTGAAGTTGATGGATCAACCATCAAACGTTTTAACGGATTTTACGACATTGATGAACTGACTGACTTGAAAGATATCAGGCGTGATCTCGTACATGATAATCGACCAGCCCGCATAGCTCTTATGGAGACGATTGATGCGCTGCTGACCGAAGTGATTTCAGCGCGGAGTGATGTGTGAGTAACCCTGCGATCAGCATCATTATCGCTTGCTATCATGATGAAGTTGAGCTCGAGAAGCTGCTTGGCCGCATTAAAATGCAATCAGGTGAAGTTCCTTATGAGGTGATTGTCGTTGACGGAGCGAACACTGATGCGTGTGAAGTTTTGTGTTTGAGGGCGAATGTAACCCGAATTACTTCCGATAAACCGGGCCGAGGGTACCAGTTTAATCTTGGCTCGAGATCTGCCAAGTCAGATATGTTTTGGTTTTTGCACGCTGACGCGTTGATCGCCGATAATAGTCTTGAAGCAATCTTGAACGCTTATCAGATGGGCACTAAAGCCGGCGTCTTTAAATTCGAGTTCGCTGGCGAACCGTCATTTGCTAAAAACATCATCGCTTGGTGGACAAATTTGAGGGCACGCTTTGGTGGTATGGCATATGGTGATCAGGGCATTTTCGTAGAGAGTGGCCTCTATCAAAAATGCGAAGGTCATGAGGAATTGCCGTTATTTGATGAAGTGCGACTTTTGAAACGAGCGCGTAAGGTAACAAACCTTACAATGCTTGAAATGCCTATTGGTATCAATACGCGTCGCTGGGACCGGGACGGGTATATCAAACGCACGCTTCAAAATCGTTTCCTTGCCATCGCCTATATGCTCGGCGTGTCGGTAGATAGGCTCAACAGGTGGTACAGATCTACATGATTTTCGCGAAACGGTGATTTGCCAAATTGTTGCTAAGTACATATTAGAAAGCCTGAATTAGCGCTATAGGAATAAAATAACCATGCATGATACCGTTAAAGATTATTACGGCAGTGTTCTTCAGTCATCAGATGATCTTCAAACAGATGCTTGCTGTACCGAAGATACGATGCCTGAGTATCTAAAACCGGTTTTGTCGGAAATTCATGATGAAGTGATGATGCGCTATTATGGCTGTGGTTTGATCGCACCAGAGGCACTCGAGGGCCTGTCTATCCTTGATTTGGGCTCAGGTTCGGGGCGTGATGTTTACGCTCTTGCCAAACTTGTTGGTGAAAAAGGTCGTGTGGTCGGTGTTGATATGACCGATGAGCAGCTTGAGGTTGCGAACCGTCATATTGAATATCACCGCGAAAAGTTCGGCTATGAAAAATCAAACGTAACCTTCCTAAAAGGATATTTAGAGAATTTGGGTGACTTGGGGCTTGAGGATAACAGCTTCGATGTCATTGTCTCTAACTGTGTTATCAACCTGTGTGACGACAAGTCTGCGGTTTTGAAGGAAGCGTACCGCCTGTTGAAACCGGGTGGGGAAATGTATTTCTCTGATGTTTATTCGGATCGCCGTGTCCCAGAGCCGTTAACCAAAGACCCTGTTCTGCACGGTGAATGCTTGAGTGGCGCGCTTTACTGGAATGATTTCTTAAATATCGCAAAAGGCGCTGGTTTCATTGACCCTAGATTGGTTAAGGACAGACCACTTGCGATCACGAACCCAAAGATCGAAGAAAAGCTTCATGGCATCAGATTCTATTCGGCCACGTATCGTTTGTTCAAGTTAGATGCTCTGGAGCATGCCTGTGAGGATTACGGTCAGGCCGTAGTCTATAAAGGTACGGTTCCCCACCAAGAAGACGTATTTGCACTTGATGGGCATCACTTCATGGAAAAGGGACGGGTGTTTCCTGTGTGCGGCAATACCTATCGGATGCTCTGCGAAACCCGGTTTATGGATCATTTTGAGTTTATCGGCTCTTGGGATACCCACTACGGGATTTTTCCAGATTGTGGCTCTCTGATGCCATTTGGTTCGAAAGAGCCAGAGAGTAATACATCCGGCGCTTGTTGCTAGGCCTGTCATGGACGGAAGTACAGAAAAATTGAATAAAGTTGGTGAAGCCTCGGCTAGACCGAAGGATTGGTTCATTACCCCCAAAGGCGACCCGCGCGGTTATATCCAGCCGCATACCTTGACGGAGCTTTGGTTTCACACAGGTACAGCTTGCAATCTTTCCTGTCCCTTTTGTCTTGAAGGTTCCAAACCTGGCGATACGCGCCTTGGTCTCATTAAGTTTGAAGATGCGAAACCCTTTATTGACGAGGCGCTAACGCTTGGCGTGGAGCAGTTCTCATTCACTGGCGGTGAACCATTCATCGCGAAAGATATCGTCAAAATCCTGTTGTACGCGGCGCAGCATCGCCCATGTATGGTGTTAACGAACGCAACAGCGCCGCTTTTGTCACGCCTCGCGCAGATTGGGCTTCTGCAAGAAACTAAATATCCGATTTCTTTCCGCGTAAGCCTCGATCACCATGAAGCTGAAAAACACGATGAAGGTCGCGGCAAAGGCAGTTTTGACGCGGCACTTAAAGGCATAAACGCACTTTTGGAGCGTGGGTTTCAGGTATCTATCGCGCGGCATATGACTGTCGGTGAGGACACTGAATTGGTGGACGCTACATATCACGCGCTTGTCGCTGATCTGGGATTTGAGCAGCCACCAACGATAGTTGCTTTCCCTGAGTTCCTGGCACCATTTAGCGAGGCTGACACGCCGCAGATTACCGAAAGCTGTATGACAAATTTTCACACCGAGGCAGGCCGCAGAGACTTTATGTGCGCCTTTTCAAAAATGGT
>CAZGVP010000340.1:0-3580 GCA_964529135.1 uncultured Caulobacterales bacterium
CGTATGGCTCTTGGTGAGATCAATGATGCTTCAAATAGTTTGAGTAAAATTCTTCGCCCAGTGATCGAAATATGTTCCGAAAAAGAAAAGAACACCGTGTTGGATATGATGCAAACTGTAGCAAACCTTGGTGAGGCTGAAAATGAGCAGCAGGCACATATTATAATGCAAACAAGAAATATCTTGTTCAGATAGAATTGATGAGCGCCTATAGATTATGTGAACAACTGGTTTTATTCCGCGTTGTTCTCACACCAATTCTGGATAGAAACCATATCATCAGCAACAGCTTTTTTGACCATTCCCATGATTGTCGGCGTGATTATTCTTGCCATGAATTTGTAAGGACGTGCTTCCATTTCCATTTCAAGCAGGGTGTTATTGTTTTCAGGTTTAGTGAAAAATATGCTGTCCCAGATGGTGCCGCCCTGATCAGCAATAAATCGTACATGGTTATTTTTATCATACTCAGTGCACTCCAGAATTGTCGATGATTCCCGATTATTCATGATGCGTGTTTCCTTAAAACGTGTGCCTATGCCGTGAGTAGTTTCGCTTAACATTTCGATCTTAATGATGTGCGGTGCGGCGTCTTTGAAGTTATCTACATGAGCTACGCCATCAAATACTTTTTCAATTGGCGCCTTAATGATTTTTGCAATTTTTATTTTTGGCATATCGCGTTTTCTCCAATCTTTTGTTGATCTTTACTGTCGCATCGCTGACAAGGCTGTGAGTATATCAAAAATTATGGCCACGACAAAAAAGGGCCCATGTCACCATGAGCCCTTTGTTATATCTCTTGAAAAAGCCTAACTCTTTTTTGGCCGGCCGCGTTTTTTTGTAGATTTTTTCTTGGGGCGGCCAATTGGCGCTGCGCTTGCTCGCTGTGTGCCCAGGCCAATTTTTTTGGCAAAAGCAGAACGTTTCTTTGCGTAATTTGGAGCAACCATTGGATAATCCGCCGGCAAGTCCCATTTGCGTTTATACTCTTCAGGGGAAAGTTGATAATGCGTGCGAATATAGCGCTTAAGCATTTTCAATTTTTTACCATCTTCAAGGCAGATGACATAGTCAGGCGTTATAGATTTACTGATTGGTACCGCTGGGTCTTTTGTTGCCCTCAGTGAGGCATCGCCAGCGGCAATATCCTGAAGGGACTGATAGATGTCAGCCATTAGTGCAGGCAACTCTTCTGTAGCAACTTTGTTATTGCTAACATAGGCGGCGACAATATCAGTCGCCAAATGCAAGGTCTCCCCAACCTCGGATTGTAGTTCGTGATCAGACATTTTATTTTTCTCCATCACTGTCGGATTTAGGCACGATTAGTACACAGCTCGTATTTTCAAAAACGAATAATTGTTCGGATGTGGCTTTAAGACTGAGCGTTACAGGTATTATGAAATAAGTAACTCTTAAAATCACCAACGAGTTGTGCATTCGGTGCCGTAACCCTCTGAGGTAATTATAGCAAGTATTTTGTTCATGCCCGCGACTGTAATTGTCTGTGAGATTGTGCCTTTATTGGAAAATAATCTGGAAATATATAGATATAACAAATAGATTTTACTTGCTTTGGACCTTGTTATTAGCTCACGCGTGAGTGATTCAGGCATATATGCAAATTTAATCTAGTGATTGCTTACATTTTGGCACCAGCGTATATGGGGCTGACATAAAAGACTGAATTTTCAGGAGTATTCGTTACATGCGCACAGAGTCGGCAAATTCAACTATCAGGGGTTTCTTTACCAACCATATTTCTGATGATTCAGAAGTTTACAGAGCCGTAAATAATGAGAAGATCCGTCAACAGGGTCAGATTGAGCTTATCGCCTCGGAGAATATTGTATCTAGTGCCGTTCTGATGGCGCAGGGGTCCGTGCTGACAAATAAGTATGCTGAGGGCTACCCTGGACGTAGATATTATGGAGGCTGTGACAACGTTGACGTTGTAGAAAATATTGCTATTGAACGGGCAAAATCATTATTTAATTGCACTGAAGCAATTGTTCAGCCGCATTCGGGAAGTCAAGCTAATCAGGCAGTATTTATGGCTGTGTTGAAGCCGGGCGATACTATAATGGGGATGGACTTATCTGCTGGCGGGCATCTTACACACGGTAGTAAAGTCAACCAGTCCGGCAAGTGGTTTAATGCGGTTCATTACGGCGTACGCAATGATGATCATACTATTGATTATGATCATGCTGAGGCTTTAGCGAAAGAACATAAGCCAAAACTGATTATTGCTGGAGGAAGCGCTTATTCCCGTATTATCGATTTTGCACGTTTTCGCGCTATTGCTGACAGTGTTGGTGCTATCTTACTGGTTGATATGGCGCATTTTGCGGGGTTGGTCGCCGGTGGGGCTTATCCAAACCCATTGGAGCATGCTCATGTGGCAACATCAACAACCCATAAAACCCTGCGCGGACCACGTGGTGGATTGGTGGTCACCAATGATGCGGCGCTTGCAAAGAAAATTCGGTCAGCACTATTTCCTGGATTGCAGGGTGGGCCATTGATGCATGTAATCGCGGCAAAAGCGGTTGCTTTTGGTGAAGCTCTCCAGCCTTCCTTTAAAACATATGCGCAAAACGTTATTGCAAATGCTCAAGCTTTATCAGGGGCCCTGGTTGAAAGCGGGTATGCAGTTATTTCAGGTGGGACAGATACACATCTGGCTCTGATTGATTTGCGACCCAAAGGTGTTAAAGGCAATGATGCAGAGGAATATCTAGAGCGTGCGGGGATGACTTGTAATAAAAATGGTATTCCGTCTGACCCTGAAAAACCCGCGATTACTTCTGGTATTCGTCTTGGTTCACCAGCAGCAACAACCCGTGGTTTTGGGACTGCTGAGTTTCGTAAAACGGGGTTTTTGATTGCTGAAGTTCTTGATGGATTGTCTACACACGGCGTAGAGAGCGAAAAATTGCAAGAAATTGTTGCTAAAGTTGGTGATGAGGTTCGGGCATTAACAGACCGGTTTCCGATTTATCCGGAACTATAAATCTATGGTATTATAATCCAGTTAATAGCCCGTGAGATTGGAGACTGAAATAGTATGCGCTGCCCATTTTGCGGATGTGAAGATACGCAAGTTAAAGATTCGCGTTCTGCAGAGGACGGATCATCCATTCGTCGACGTCGACAATGTTCTGCTTGTGCTGGTAGGTTTACTACATTTGAACGTGTGCAGTTGCGTGAGCTCATTGTTTTGAAAAGTTCTGGTCGTCGCGCGCTCTTTGATCGTGACAAGCTTATGCGTTCAATCTCGATAGCAATAAGAAAGCGTAACATTGACCCTGAACGCGTTGAACAGATGATTTCAGGTATTGTCCGCAGGCTCGAAGCTACAGGTGAGAGTGAGATTGAATCAAGCAAAATAGGAGAAATGGCGATGGATGCGTTGGCTCAACTCGATGATGTTGCATTTGTGCGCTATGCATCGGTCTATAAAAATTTTAGGGAGGCACGCGACTTCGGCAAGTTTCTTGACAAAATTGAAGATGAAAGAGAACCATCTAATGATGAGGCGCGCAGCAACATATAGTATTAGGCCTGCTGTCAA
>CAZGVP010000341.1:0-3579 GCA_964529135.1 uncultured Caulobacterales bacterium
ACCCTTGGGCCACTCACAGCTTTTTTCAAAGATTGCATAAATAACGAATTTCGCATCAAATCGTCCCTTCTTGTAATGTAGCCTACCTCATATAGGCACACCGCCCCTTGGAAGCGATAGAATACTCGAAAATCCAGCATCTGACAAACGCCCTATCACTAAGGGCCACAAATCCCCCAATACCAACTAACCAGGTTCATCCGCTCGCACGACTGGACTTGGCCGCACTTCCGACTTAAGACCGCGCCTGCAGCATTTTAGACCAACCAAAGGGAGGGAGGGATCAGTGCCTTCCCATGAGCGCTACCATACTATGAGCGACCGGCAGATCATTTTTATCCTGGGGGCACCTGGAAGAGGTATTGCAACATTAGCCAATGCGTTGCGAACTTCTATTCACGATAACGAGCAACTGGCAGATCCACTTGAAGCATTAGCGCTTTCGGTTAGCCAAGAGCTTGGCATCAGCCCCAATAACCCAACTCCCGTAGACGTAACCCACCTTACAGGGGCACCCTTGCGCACCCATAGGCTGGAGGCCCGCAAACTTACTTTTGCCATGGAAACGCAAAATTTTCCAATTATCCATGCGCACCCAGCAGCCGCAATGCTCATCCCTTTCTGGCGCGAAGCATTTGAAGATACCGATATCACAGTTCGTTTTGTGCTCGTGGGCTCAAATGCCATGCAGAGCGTAGATGAGCTACGCGAAACCGAAACAAAACAAGACGAAAACTCTCTGAAACCTGAAATCGCCATGATGATCTGGGCGCAAGCCACACTCCATAGTTTAAAATTTGGCGGTTCAGACCTAATCGCAACCCATTATGCTGATTTACTGTCAGAGCCAGAAAATACCATTAACAAAATTCTCAATGCACTTTCATTTTCCGAGAAACAGTATAGCGATAAACGAATTCGTAAAATTTCTGAGGAAATCTTTACTAGCAACCAGAGTGATCGAGCCTATACGCTCAAAGATGTTGATCGGCATGAAGAGTTTCCTGTTTTCATTAAAACGCTCAATTCTATCAGCAGCAGGCATTTTAATTCCACGCAATTTTCTGCCGAAGAAACCGCAATAATAAACCCTATTCTAGAAAATTATGAGGAGTTTGATTTTTTTCTCACCGGCACTAGCAAAGTTACTCATAGTAATAAAGTACTACAAAATCGACTTGAAGAAGTTAGCACTTTTGCATCTGCTACTGAAGCAGCAAACCGAGAACTTGACGTTAAAATCACTGCACTTTCTGAACGCAATGCCAACCTTGATAATAGAAAATCAAACCTTGAATCTGAACTCAACAAGCTTCGCATCGAAGTTAGCAGTGGTCGCAAAAGCAATAATGAACAACTCGGAGTCCTCACCGAAAAAAATGAAGCACTAACTCGCACCATTAGGGATAATGAAACCGCTATTGCTGAGTTACAAGAATTGTTAGAAGAACAACGCAACGCCAGCCAAACAAAAATACACGAGCTGGAACTCGCAAACGCCTCGTTGACAGCGCAACAAAATAGTGCGGAGAAATTAGCAGAAGAGCTGCGCAAAGAACGTACCCACGACAAGCATCGCTACAACTTGGAGCGGGCAACATTTATCAAACAACAAAAAGCCGATAAAGAAGAATTACAATCTCTTCGCTCAAGTACCGCACCAGAAATTGAAGGCGCGGCCTTACCTACTTTAAATGATGTGCAAGCCGATCAAAGCGAAGCCGTCAAACAGGCAGTAGAAGATGCGCGTGAACAAATGCGCCTTGAAATTGAACAAGAAAAAAGAGCATTGAAAGAGCGTGCCCGCACCGCTGAACAACAAATGCTGGATCAGGAAAGCACTCTCTCCCATTTAAAAATGGAGGCAGAGAGCGCTCAGAATGAAGTGCGTGCAATAAAAACAAGCACGTCATGGAAAATCAGCGCCCCGGTACGCGGCATAAAAACAGTAATAAAAAACCCTAAATCTGCTGCAAAATCTGGCATTAAAGGCACAGGTAAATTGTTACTACGGGCAATTCCCGGTCAGAGCCAATCAAAAAAAAAGATAACCACTCAAAATATTAAAGCTTCACCCACAAGTTTGAATGGTGAGAAGTTCCCCTCAAAAAAAAACCGCCTAAAAAATGGTGACCTTGATCAAATTGATAATCAGTCTTCTGATTACACATTGAATCCTAACCCAACCCCAGCACAAGAAAAAATGCTGACAGGCCTTGACGGTTGCGTTCCGAAAATAGCAAAAACCCCGCCAGCAAGAACAAAAGCGCGGACTATAGCATTTTATTTACCGCAATATCATACCATTCCGGAAAACGATGAATGGTGGGGAAGCGGATTTACAGAATGGACGAATGTCGAACCATCAACTGCAAAATTCCCGGGGCATTATCAACCGCACTTACCGGGAGATTTAGGCACATATAACCTGATCGAAGATGAGACTATTCTTGCCCGCCAAGCAGAAATGGCAAAGCTTCACGGCCTTGCAGGTTTTGCCTTTTATTTTTACTGGTTTGGTGGCAAGCGCCTCCTTGAAGCTCCGCTACAGCGTTATCTTGATGATCGCACAATAGATTTTCCATATTGTCTTTGTTGGGCAAATGAAAATTGGAACCGCCGGTGGGACGGGGCAGAATCAGAAATTTTAATTGCACAAAACCATTCGCCTGAAGATGATATTCAATTCATAAGTCACATTTCTCAATATTTGCGTGACCCCCGCTATATCCATATTGATGGTAAACCGCTGGTTCTCGTATACAGACCTGGTATTTTACCTTCATCGCGCGAGACCACAGACCGTTGGCGCGAGTGGTGCCACAAAAATGGCATTGGAGATATCTACCTTGCTTACACGCAGAGTTTTGAAAAAATTCCACCAAATGTTTTTGGCTTTGATGCAGCTATCGAATTTCCCCCAAACAATCATGGCCTATTAGGAAGACCGAGCTTAATCGGTAACAATAATCACACCTTCAAAGGCAAAGTATTTGATTGGCGTGATCTTGTAAGGCGAAGCGATAATTATCCGACCTCTCCGTATAAACTCTTCAGAGGTGTGAATCCTTCTTGGGATAACACGCCACGACGCGGTGAAAATGGTACAGTGCTTCTTAACAGCAATCCTAAAGACTATTATCGCTGGCTCAACAATGCTGTCGCAGATACCCATGCACGCATTTCAAATCCGCAAGAGCAACTCATATTTATAAATGCCTGGAATGAATGGGCTGAGGGGGCGCACCTCGAACCAGATCAAAAATATGGATATGCGTGGTTAGAAGCAACACGACGCGCCATCGGCGAAGATATAGTTCTTCCGACCCCAGCGATAAGCCCATCTATTCCTGCCAAGAGCGAAACGGCTGAAAAAAAAATCCTAATCATCACCCATGATTTATTCCGCCATGGCGCGCAATATCTGTCGTTGAATTTTGCACGCACTTTATCTGAAAAATTTAATTACGAAATCGCAGTAATTGCCTGCAAAGATGGACCTCTCAGGAATCATTTTGAAAAACTCGGCTCACTAACAATTCTTGAAGAGCAAACCCCACCAGCAACAATCAATGCGCA
>CAZGVP010000342.1:0-3574 GCA_964529135.1 uncultured Caulobacterales bacterium
GGTATGCTCAACAACTTTATCGTTTTGCCATTCTACAGACCCTAATGGGGCCTGAATATTCCCTGAAAAGTCAGCATTCTCAGATAAAAGCCTGAATGATTCCCTATCAACGACTTTGTAAGCATGGAGACTGTCAATCCATTGATACAGGTCCTGCGCGGTAAAATAAAAAAACGCGCCTGAGACTTCAATTTTCGACGAACCCTTAAGATGGCCTCCGTTTACGATTTCAAGTTTCGTCGCATCTGCCACATAATTTTGGTTAAAGGGAATGGCCATTAAACTCCTATCCACAAACGGGAGCACGGCATGGAATTTTGCATTGCTTATAGAGCTAGGAATAAAAAGGTTTTGGGTCGCATAATCGTGAAATGTTTGTTTTGCAACATTTTCAACGATTCCGGCTAAAATCATTGGACTATAGTTGGTGTACAAATAATCTTCGCCTGGTTCAAAATTTAAATTCTCAATATTTAGCAAATCCCTTTCAATCTTCTCATCCGTTACTATGGCCTCACCCCCGCTATACTTTCCCCACTCGATTTTTGGCAGGCCGCTTGTGTATTGCATAAGATGTCTGATTGACACTTTTGATGCCCAACCCGGAAGACCCTGTGTGTAATTATCAATTTTATCATCTACATTCAGCAAGCCCTTTTCCTGCAATTGTATGATGGCAACCGCCGGGAACTCTTTGTAGATAGACCCCAAACCAAAACGATAATCTTTTGTGAGCGGCACTGTTCGAGCAGCATCTGCAAACCCAAAGGAATTTTCATAAAGTATTTCTCGATTTCTAACGACCAGAATGTTGCCGTTAAAACTGTCTTCTGATGCTAATTCCTGCATGTAAGAATCTATGGAAGCATGGCTTTGACAGCCTGTAAGTGCTGTCGCAACGCATAAGGACAGAATGAGAAAAAATCGTTTCATTTGCAGGTTACTCTTTGAATATATACAACAGCCCCAATGCCATTGTTTTCCTTCTGACCCTGACTTGCGACATCCAAACTGTCTCACTTATTTCGCGCAAAGTATTACTGATTTCGCGCTTTGCGAATTTGTAGCGGTAAAACTGATTGCAAATTGGGGCGCGTTCTAAAAATGGGTTAAAGCTCGCTGTTAAAGCGTCTAGGAAATTGAGCATGAAGCTCGGGCAAGAGAGCAAACATGAATAAGAATGAGTGTCTTACTTCGGGTGGTTTTGCCTCTGAGCTTATGCCTCCTTTTGCGCCCGTTTCTGAAGCGGCCTGCGTCCGTTCTGGATCGAGTTTAGGAGACTGGGGTAACGACTGCTCTTGGCGGCTTAGGGGACATTAGCGAGCTTCTCAAAGCGCCCAGAAACGGTCGCTCGACTTAGAGTTCTTTAAGAAAAATCGGCGTTCCCATTTCTTGAATGATAGCGATCGATAGAAACTATTGATAGTGATCGATATCAAACCTGCGGCTATCTGCGTTAGCCTGCTTTACCGCTTCCAAAATTGCGTCGAGTGTTTCGCGATCCAGAACACGACCATTAATGATGACCGCATCAATTGCCGCTGTGGCCCGAATATCTTCTAAAGGATTTGCGTCCAACAGGACCAGATCAGCTCGCTTGCCTGGCGCGATCACCCCAGCATTATTATTCAGAACCGCCGCAGGCACAGATGTTGCGGCTTGGAGTGCCTGAACAGTAGACATGCCATTTCGGTGCAACGCTTCAAGTTCGTCATGCAGAGAAAACCCAGGCACGGTAGCCTCTATAATGGCATCTGTGCCTGCAACAAATTTAACACCGCGCGCGACCATTGCCCTGAAAAGAATTTTGTGTGCTTCTTCGCGCGTTTCCCAAAACGTCTGTAGCTGTCTGGCCTGCTCTGAGTTTAAGCCGGGATCTGCTTGAAACCTGTTCTGTCCGGGTAACCATCCGACGCCGGCCAGGTGATGCCCTTTGACGATACCGGGATTAGCGTATTCAAGCTTCGTTTGGCTGAGTTCGGTTTCGAGCGAAAAGACCTGCCTTGTAAAACTCTCCATGATCCAGAGCGTTGTTTGGAGGGTGATATCGTTTGCAAGCAAGTCATCGGCGATTGTCTCGCTGCGGTCTTTAACATAGCTCAGAAACGGGCCCCCTCCATCTCGCGCGATTGGACCGAATTCGCGCATCAAAATATGCACGAATTCTTCAATGTGAGCGATTTCCTGCTGTTTGGTTACTGCAAGCTCTTCTAATGGAAATGTTTGAGGAAGGTGCCCAACCGTTCTTATACCGACGCTTTCTGCGACTGCATTGATCCTGCGATGTGTCTCCATGTCCAGAAATGCGTAGAGTTTGAGCGCATCATAACCTTCTTTGGCAAGTTTGCGCACAATCGCTTCAGCTTTATCAGGGTTATGCACATTCAAGGCTGATCGCGTCAGTTGCTGGTACCAGCCCTGAAGGCGCTCAAATTGAACGAGCTGCGGGGAGGCGACGCTTAAATGCGGGCCTAGCCGACCATTTTGGATTTCCTGTCGCAGGGCCAAATCCTGTTTTGAGCCGGCCATGTCCTGTATGTGCGTGACGCCATTAGCAAGATAAAGTAGAAGATCATTTGGGCTTCGCTGAAGATGGACATGCGAGTCGATTAGGCCCGGTATAAGAAATTTTTCGCGCCCATCAATAATATCTGTTCCGCGCGGTATAGGACGACCAGAAGTGATGGAAACAATGTTCCCTTCATCAAGAAGTACCGTTCTGTCAGCTAGCATTTCAGTCCCATCGACCGAAAGGACATTTACGTTCGTGATTGCTGTCGGCGTAAGCCTTGCCTCAAACTGTTGGACATCAATGCGCTGTGTATGTGCGCCATAGATACGGTCAATAAGGCGGGCCGCGAGGACCGTAAAAATGATCAAGCCAAGTATAGTTATGACCCCGGTTCCCAGAGCAACTCTTATGCTCCATTTTTTGAATGTGCGCTGTTTCAATTTGCCCTCTTTCATCGCCTTGTGCGTGACGATTAGAGACAAATTCAGCGCGCGTTGCGTTCGAACTGATCGAACCGAACGTTGGAGATCAGGTTTTGTCGCTGTTTACGGTCGCTGCGCGGTACTGGGTAGGGGTTTGCCCCGTGAACTGTTTGAAGATGACATTAAAAGTCGTTTTGGAGGAAAAGCCTGCCTCAATTGCGATATCGAGCACTTTGGCTGATTTGTCTTCAACTAATCGTCGTTTGGCGTGAGCGACGCGATACTCGTTCACAAACTCATAGAAGTTTTTTCCGGCATAGCGGTTTAAAACTTCAGATAGATGGTGTCTGGATAGTCCTGTTGTTTTTGCGAGGTCGAGCAATGTGAGACCATTATTGAGATATAGCTGCTTGGCTTCCATTTGCTCTTTAAGTGTTGCGAACAAATTGGCCCTTATGTCGGGGTCTAGTTCGCCAGTTGTTTGCGTCTCAATTGCTCTGGGTTCTTCGCGCTGCTCGGTAGAGAGGCCAGGTATCGTGAAAAGTTGCGGATTACGCCATTGCATCATGGCGATCATATAGACCAAGAGAACGAGGCAGATATTCCCAAGGTCTGATAAGATGGCCGGGCTATCGGTTAG
>CAZGVP010000343.1:0-3563 GCA_964529135.1 uncultured Caulobacterales bacterium
TGGAAGCGCCAATTGGTACTGGCCCATACACGCTTGAATCTCTAAAAGTCGGTGAAAAGGCTGTGCTTGTTAAGAATGCCGATCACACGTGGTGGAACGCCGGTAACGGTGCCTGGATGGATCGTATTGAGTACATCGATTACGGTACTGAGCCAGCAGCACACTTTGCTGCAATGGAAGCTGATGAAGTTGACTTCATCTACAGTGCTGAAGGCGCTGAAATCATCGAGCTAATGGAATCTATCGGCGAATTTGATCGAAACGATGTTGTTACAGCAGCCACTGTTGTTGTTCGTCCAAACCAGCAAGCCGAAGTTGACGGTAAGAAGCCATACGCCGATGTGCGTGTACGGCGCGCTTTGGCAATGGCGGTTGACCCAGCGGTTTGTCTTGAGCTGGGTATTGGTGGCTTGGGTGTTACTGCAGAAAACCACCACGTTGGACCAATGCATCCTGACTACGCTGAAATGCCAGCACAGAAAGTGGATCCAGCCGGTGCGAAGGCTCTGATGGAAGAAGCCGGCATGGGTGATTTTGAGCACGAGCTCATTTCAATTGATGCAGGCTATCGTAAAGACACTACTGATGCGGTTGCAGACATGCTGCGTAAAGCGGGTATTAAGCTTAAGCGAACGGTTCTGCCTGGCTCTACATTCTGGAACGATTGGGTGAAGTACCCTTACTCTTCCACCAACTGGAACCACCGTCCATTAGGTGTTCAGATCTTAGGATTGGCTTATCGCTCAGGTGAAGCATGGAACGAAGCGGGTTTTGAAAACGCTGAATTTGATGCAGCACTAAAAGATGCATTGGCATTGGCCGATGTTGACAAGCGCCGTGAAAAAGTGGCGGTTTGTCAAAAAATCATGCAAGACGAAGGTGTTATTGTTCAGCCTTACTGGAGAACACTCACCAACTTCACTAAACCGAACCTGGGTGGCGCTGGCCACCACATTACTTTCGAGTATCGTCCTCAGGACTTGTACTGGAAAGTCTAACTAGGCTCCGGCACCAAAAAGGACTGCTCTTCGGGGCAGTCCTTTTTTTTGTACTTATTTAAATTGTTTAAGGGGTAGCCATGCTCAGCTTTTTAGTCAGGCGATTAGGTGTGATGATTCTCACCGCGCTGTGCCTTACGTTTGTTGTTTTTTACCTGACTAACCTCGAACCCAACCTCGAAAAGCTCACCAAGAGCGAAGGCAATATGCGCATGTCAGATGCGCAAGTGCAATCTTGGTTGGAAAAAAACGGCTTTCGGCAACCTTTAATAAAACGCTATGGCGAATGGCTTGGCGTTGCTCCAGGCTGGACAAGAACCGATGAGAACGGCGAAACTTCGGGCCGCTGTATTAGGCGTGCAGAAGATCCAGCAAACCCACCAAAATTCTGCGGCATGCTGCAAGGGCAGTGGGGTTTCTCATTAGTCTTTAAAGAAGATGTTCTACCCATCATTTCTGAGAAGCTTGCGTTAACCGGGAAACTAATGCTGTGTGTGCTGCTGGTGATGGTGCCCGTTGCGCTCATCATTGGTGTGATAGCGGGTATGCGGGAGGGTACGAGAACAGACAGAACACTGTCTGCGTTTTCGATACTGACAACATCAACTCCAGAGTATGTTTCGGGTGTTATTTTAATCGTGGTGTTTTCAAGTAGGCTCGGCGGCTTGCGCTGGTTTAAAGGCACCGCGGCCACCGCAATGGAAAACGCAACATTTGAGAATTTTACCCTACCTGTAATCACCCTTGCTTTATATGGCATGGGCTACATCGCCCGCATGACCCGCGCCTCTATGGCCGAAGTCATGACAGAACAATATATTCGAACAGCACGGCTAAAAGGCATGAGCTTTCCTGGTGTTGTGTTAAAGCACGCACTGCGAAACGCACTTATTGCACCTTTCACTGTCATCATGCTGCAAATTCCCTGGTTACTCACAGGTGTTGTCATTGTAGAAACTTTATTTAACTACAAAGGCTTTGGTTGGACTCTGGTGGCGGCTGTTGGTAATAACGATATTGAATTACTACTGGCTTGCTCGGTTG
Organism: uncultured Caulobacterales bacterium; assembly: GCA_964529135.1. GTDB lineage: Bacteria > Pseudomonadota > Alphaproteobacteria > Caulobacterales > Parvularculaceae > CALLPQ01. Next base: position 2,043 of record CAZGVP010000343.1, read on the forward strand.
TAGCGGTGTTTGTTGTATTGGTGACACAGCTGATATCAGACATAGGGTATGTCTTCCTTAATCCGCGAATTCGAGTTAACTAAGGGGGGCTGACTATGGAACGTTTAACTGCAATAGAAATTACCACCCGCGTGTTGGCGCAATTTACACCCGTGTGGATTGGGCTTGTTGTCATCCTAACCCTGTCGGTTATCTTTAGACGTAGGCTAGGTTTGTATGGGCGATTGTTCGGTAGCCCAATTGGTATAGCAGGTTTAGTGCTAGTGCTGTTCTGGGTATTAACGGCCATCTTCGCCGACATGATTGCCACCATGGACCCATTAACCCAGCTTTCAGGCATGAAGAATAAAAAGCCTGGCTGGCCGGTTACCGGTGTAGAAGGGCAGTGGTATTTGCTTGGCGGGGATAATCTGGCAAGAGATGTATTTAGTCGTATGGTCCATGGTTCTCGAATTGTATTAGCCATTGCACCTGCTGCCACCTTGTTTGCATTTATGGTGGGCATCACTCTTGGGCTTCCAGCCGGTTTTTACGGTGGCAAGCTTGATACGTTTTTAAGCTTTCTTGCCAACTTGGTATTGGCGTTCCCGGTTATCTTGTTGTTCTTTTTGTTAGTAACGCCTGAGATACGATCAACCGGTGTGCCGCTTTGGTTAGCGGGCGTATTGTTCTTATTTCCAATAATCTTTTTCTGTTTGCTCTTTTACACACGCTTTGATGAAAACCCAGCAAAGCTGATGTTGTACGTTGGCGTCACTTTGATATTGGGCTTATGGGCTTATTCAGGCCTTGCCTTTAATAGTGACCCTTTGGGTGTGTTTTATATGGACCCGAATTTACTCAACATTTTTGTGTCGGTGGTGTTTGTTAATTCACCCACAGTGTTTCGTATTGTGCGTGGCCTCACCGTCGATGTTAAAACACGCGACTACGTGGCAGCAGCGCAAACGCGAGGGGAGAAACCCTGGTACATCATGTTGTGGGAAGTGTTGCCTAATGTGCGCGGGCCGCTGATTGTTGATTTCTGCTTACGTATTGGTTACACCACGATTCTATTAGGTACCTTAGGCTTCTTTGGTTTAGGGGTGACACCTGAAAGCCCGGATTGGGGTATGACGATTAACGAAGGTCGCAAACTGTTGGCCGTTTATCCGCATCCTGCTTTGCCGCCGACTATTGCGTTAATGACATTGGTGTTGGGTTTGAATTTGTTGGCCGATGGCTTGCGCGAAGAATCTTTAAAGGACTAGGGTTATGTTGATTCGTTTGTGTTGCCTTAGCCCTGCTGCTTGTGTGTTGAGGTTATGTTGTATAGAAAATAAGGCGTTGGTAAGCGTTCGGAGTGAGAAACCATGAGTGTTGAACCGATACTAGAAATTGATAATCTCAATATCTCGTTTTTTGTACGAGCAGGTGAGATACCAGCGGTCATGGATTTCTCATGCAAGGTGATGCCCGGGGAAACCATGGGCCTTGTGGGGGAATCGGGTTGTGGTAAATCTACCGTGGCACTGGGCATCA
>CAZGVP010000344.1:0-3561 GCA_964529135.1 uncultured Caulobacterales bacterium
ATCAACAGCGCGCCACATATAGTGGGTCTCACCATTGATCTTTACGAAGATCTCATCCAGATGCCATTTCCATTGGGTCAATTGACGCAAATAGTTCGATCTTTGGCGTCGAATCTTACCAGCAAACAAGGTTCCAAATCGATCAACCCAGAGGCGGATACTCTCATGACAAACGTCGACACCGCGTTCGTGAAGTAAGTCTTCGACGTTTCTCAAAGAAAGCGGAAAACGAATGTACATCATTACCGCGAGTTGGATAATCTCGCGGGATGTCTTGAAATATCGAAACGGATTTTTATTCATGAAAACAGGGTAGGGTGGAGTTTAACCTCGATCAAGTATCGGTTCCTTTGACAATACCAGTGAGTTGTCTTAGATAGTTTGATCTTTGACGCCTGATTTTGCCTGCGAACAGGGTCCCAAACCGATCAACCCAGAGCCTGATGCTTTCATGACAAACATCAACACCGCGTTCATGAAGCAGATCTTCAACATTGCGCAGCGAAAGCGGAAACCGGATGTACATCATCACGGCGAGTTGGATAACTTCGTGTGACGTTTTGAAGTATCGGAACGGGTTTTTAATCATGAAATCAGAGTAGGGAGACGCCTAACTCCGATCAAGACTTGGTTCCTTTGACAATACCCTTTTGATCGATACCGGCGATGGCGACAGCGTGTTCCTTATTGGCCTCACAGTCGATGACATCACAAGTTTTAGTATCCTGTTTTAGAGATCTGTCCGCTTTAGGCCGAAAATGGTTTTGAGTAGATGTAACTATCTACCGGTGCTTATCGCGACCTCAATCAAAAAACAACAACGATTCCAAACATCGGCTCACGAGTGAATTTGACTGATGCACCATGCATTTTGGCTATCTGGTTTACGAGAGCTAGACCTAATCCATACCCTTTACTTTGGGAGGATGTGCCTGCCCGGTAAAAAGGCTCGAACACCTTATCAATATCTTCCTTCGGTATCCCATTTCCACCGTCAGATATAGTCAGCGTGGGATGCCGATCTTTTGCCAAAACCGTAACCGCCACTGGGGGCGCGCCATGTTTTATAGCGTTGTCAACTAGATTACGTATCAGATGTCGAAGCATACGAGCGTCACCCTTTACACTGACAGGCTCACCTTCCACTGTGCAGTTTTCAAACCTGGCACATTCCTCTGCCACAAGGCCGAGCAGGTCAATCGTTTCAAACTTACTCTGGTTTAGCCGGCTCTGGAGGCGTGACATCATCAAAAGCTCATCAATCAAACCGTCAAGCTCTTTGATATCCCGCTCTATCGCCGCACGACGTGTTTTGCCATCGCGACTTTCCAGCATTTCAATGCCGAGACGGATACGCGCAAGCGGGGTTCTAAGCTCATGTGACGTATTGGCGAGGAGCTGGCGCTGTGAATTAACAAGTTGCTCAATCCGTTCCGCGGAAGCATTAAAACTTCGCGCAAGTGCCGCGACTTCATCTTTTCCTTCAATCTCGACACGTGCTCCGAGGTCACCTTTACCAATATGTTCGACTCCGATCTTGAGCCGCTCAAGCCGTCCAGTGAGATGACGCACAAACGGATAAATGATGGCAGCGATAGTCGCGGCCAACAAGATCAAGAAAATGGCGAAAGACTGTTCGTCTGTTGGAACGGCGAGGCGCTTGAGCTTAATAGCGACGATACGTCCATCGGGTATTTGGGACGACCATACGGTCTCGCCGCTACTGGGCAACCACAGGCCTTCATCGTATGAGACGTTGTTTAGAAGAGCTTGCGGTGTGTGACTGGCGGCGATTAGCTTTTTATCAGCTGCGTAAACTGTAATTTCAAAGTCGAGTTTGTCGGCAATTTCGCTAACTGACTGTTGATACTCATCTTGACCGGCATCTGGTTCCGGCAACAGGAGTTCTGCAAGTGCTGTCGTTTTCTGGAACAGGTTAAGATTAAACTCATCGTGCCCCACATAACGTGCGACGATAAGTGCCAACATGACAAAGCTGAAAAGAGCGGTGACAAAGATGGCGCAAATCTGAGCATATAAATGATTACGTATCACTGCCGTTACTCCTGCTCGCGCGCGAATACATATCCGGCGCCGCGTACTGTAATAACGCGCCGCGGATTTTTCGGATTGCTCTCAATCTCTGATCGAATACGTGAGATATGTACATCGATAGAACGATCAAAAACTTCGAGATTCATACCTTGAAGTTGATCCATAAGATAATCGCGTGACTGTACGCGTCCTGCATTGTGAGCTAGCACTTCTAGAAGCTTGAACTGATAGCTTGTGAGGTCACAACGAAATCCATCAACGCACACATACCTTGCGTCATGGTGAATCTCCAGCGAACCGAAGGTCGATACATTCTTTTCAGCTGAGAAAACAGTATTGTCGGTTCGACGTAAAATGGCTTTGAGGCGCGCCAGAAGTTCACGTGGCTCAAACGGTTTTGGAAGATAGTCGTCTGCTCCCAACTCAAGCCCCACGATGCGGTCCATCGGGTCGCCTTTCGCCGTCAGCATTAGGATTGGTACGTCATCATAGGAGCGTAATTGCTTGCATATCTCCAAGCCACTCGTATCTGGCAACATCAAGTCAAGAAGGACCACTTTGAACGACCTTTGCCGGTACAGATCAAGGCCGACAGATCCAGTATGTGCAATACTAACCTCATACCCCTCGCGGCTCAAATACTCATTGAGCATCACTGCCAGTCGCTCGTCGTCCTCAATAAGTAATAGTCTGTCGGTTGCCACTTACTTCTTAGCCTTTTGTTAGTTTGTAAGACCCGTTATCTATTTTCCTAGCTGCTTGACGTGCCTTTCGCGAGCAACTTTACAAAACTTTACATTCCAGCAAAACACCAGCAACACATCCGATCTAAACCCTATCCAGCTGCCATAACAGTCTGAGCAGCGAACGACAGCGAGGATCACAATATCCACGCCCAAATAGGGTTAATAATATGAAACATTGTTTGATTGGTGGCGTATCACTTTTAACGGTTTTGCTCACGGCAGCACCATTATCTGCGCAAGACAAAAACGGAAACTCAGAGTGGGAGTTTTCTCTGAGTGCGGGGAGTTTTCTTTCACCTACTTTTCCTGGTGCTGACAGCTATCAAGTATCTGCTTTTCCAGATGTCAGGATTTCCTATGGTGACCGCTTCTCATTCTCTTTTAACGGCGCGGAATATAATCTTGTCAAAACCGACAATTGGCGCGTTGCACCAGTCGGTCGCTTTAACTTCGGGCGTGATGAAGATGGCAGTAACCCATTATGTTTTGTTTGTGACGATACGAGCGACCTTGTTGGGCTGAATGAGGTTGATTTCACCATAGAGTTTGGTGGGCTCGTTGAATACTCTTTTGGTGCATTCAGTGTCAAAGCAGAGGCGCGTCAGGGTGTGAATGGTCATGACGGCTTCATAGCAGACTTTGAGCTCAATTATAGTGGGCGACTGATTATTGCGGGACGGCAATCTTTCTATTCTTTTGGTCCCAAACTGACGTTTGTCGACAATAACTATAACAGCGCCTTTTTTGATGTAACGGCGGC
>CAZGVP010000345.1:0-3560 GCA_964529135.1 uncultured Caulobacterales bacterium
CCCTTGAGGAACAAGATCAATGTGCCAAGCTATCTTTAACAAGTTATAAACCAGGTCCCTGCCAAGCTTTACCAATTGCCGATGTCAGCATTCTCCCCTTCCCCGCCAACGGCGCCATCAGCACCAAATGAGAAAATATCATAGGGTGCAGCGGATCGCTCGGCAGGAAACACATATTGATAATCACGCCCCCAAGGGTCTGTTGGCAGTTTTTGAATAAAGCCGCCGCGTGGATATAAATCGTCATTGCTAAGTCCATCAGGCAACGCAACAAGCGCCTCAAGCCCTTGGTCTTCTGTCGGGTAATTATAAAGCTGAAGCGCATAGCGTTCAAGACTTTGAGATAAGGCAGCAACATTGGCTTGGGCTGTCTTGGACTGGGCATCTGTGCGTGCCCCAAGCACGTTGACGAGCACCACGGTTGATAACAGGCCAATGATAAACACAACAACCATTATTTCTGTAAGCGTGAAGCCAGCTTCAGACATACGCGTTTTCTTTTTCGATGTTTTTTTCATCACGCTTCCCTTTTTAGCTAAACGCGAGCTGGTTTAGTTGCATAAGCGGCAGCATTATGGACAGAACAATCAGAGTAACGAGCGTGCCCAGAATTAAAATAATTGCAGGCTCTAATAACCCTAAAAACAAAGCCGAGGCCCTATCAAAATCATCTTCAAGATAATTTGCACCCTTGTTCATTAAGTCAGCCAAATTGTTACTGGCAGTACCGCTGGCGATAAGGCTGGTCAGCATGGTGGGGAAAACCCCGGTTGCCGTCAGCGCATGTGCGGGTGTACTCCCGTCTCGAACCGCAATAATTGCCTGATCGGTTGCATCCACAAAAACTGCGTTCCCAACACTGTCACGAGACGCCGCCAAACTGTCTAAAACGGGCGTTCCACTCCCAACAAGCATGGCGAAGGTACGTGCAAACTGCGCGCCCTGAGATATTCTCACCAGATTTCCAGCGACCGGGGCACGCAGAATAAACCCGTCCAAAGTGCGTCGCACCGAGGGCTGGCGCAAAGCACGGCGCACAGCAAATACCGCTCCAGCTACAGCAAGCAAGAACAAAAGCCCGAAACTCTGCATAAACTCGGAGATACCAATAACAATCCTAGTCAACAGAGGCAAATCCTGACCAAAGCTGATAAACTGGTCAACCACACGCGGCACAACGAATACCATAAGCAACGTAATCACTAGGAGGGCCACCCCGCCTAGAACTGTCGGATAGATCATCGCCGTTTGCACTTTGCGAAGCGCTGCTTGGGATTTTTCCTGATGATCTGCCAAATTTGCGAGGACAACCGAAAGATCACCGGACAATTCGCCCGCAGCGGTGGCCGAAATGTAAAGACGTGAGAAGGATTTCGGATAATCAGCCAGAGCAGTCGATAATTTGTATCCTTCCGAAACCTTGTCCCGAAGATTGGCAAATATTGTCTGCGTAACCACATTTTTTGTTTGCGACGAAATAGAGCCAAGCGCCTGCTCGATCTGTACGCCGGATTCGATCATAATCGCGAGCTGGCGTGTCGATATGACAAGCTCTGAACGTTTTAACTTTAGGGTTCTGTGACGCCTCCCCTGCACAGCAGACTCGTTAACTTCAGATACTTTAAGAGGCGTTAAACTACGAAAACGAAGCTGATGACGCACCGCACGCGCATTATCGGCAATGATTACGCCATTCTTTTTACGTCCCGCTTCACCGATTGCGGTATATTCGAAAGTTGGCAAGTTAAACTCCCTCTCAACTTAAACAATTACCGAATACGATGCCGCAAACGTGTACATAGAAAATTCCGGGCGATTTATGTTACTCGCCAGTTTTCCTGCTTAATTAGTGCAAATATTATAGCATAAGATAATTGATGGATAGTTACCCAAGTCTATTAAAAAAAAGGATTAGGCAACCAACAGAAAATGAAGGCAGTGTGCTGGAAAGAAAGCCGCCCGATCAACCTCTATCGCCATCTTCAGCGCCCTGATCGCAAGGTCTTTCTTCATACGATTGCTGGTAGCCCAACCGATCACGCCCCTTAAATAGAGATCAATGATCACTGCCAGATAGAGCCATCCCTCACGGGTCCAGAGTGAGACGGATCAAGAAAATGATCCTGTGAATCATTTTCCCGCCGAACGAGATGTCATTTGCTTTACGCCACTTGAACCGATAGCGAGACGAACAATTTGATTACGTTCTCCTCATCCGCAAGCAGCAATCCACCAACATTGGTATTTGAATAGGTCGAACGGCCAGAAAAGCCTGAGCGATAAAGTTAACACTATTGCTCTATCGCCACGGATTTGACAGGTAAAAGCAGATAACCCCACTTTGCCAAGTGGGGGCTATTCTCTTTTGGCAACCAAGATTATGGCAGCTTGCACGAATTCAACAAATTTACATTAAAATCAATAGTTTATGTAAATTATTATTAAACTGCTAACATTTAGTTTCCTTTTACATGAATCTTACAAACCTTTAAAACAACGCACACTGAAGGAAGTTTTATGACAAAAAAAGCATCTCACCTTCTTAGCTCTTTGTCCGCCCTCGCTCTGCTAATGGCAGCGGGGTGTTCAGACACAGATGATATTACGGCGGACCCCGCGGGCGCTACACAACAAAACCCACCAAGTAGCCCCCCACCACCACCGCCGCCACCTCCGCCTCCGCCGCCTCCTCCTCCGCCGCCTCCGCCGGCATCGGTCACCCGAAGCACGGTATTGGACGACGAAGTAGATGTAGCCCGGTTCATGATACTGGCTTCATTCGGCGCGCCAATGGAGACGCTTGAGAGCCTGGCTGGCACAGATGCAGCAGACTGGGTTGCTGACCAAATGGCACTGCCACAGACACTATTTCTTGCACCTTCAACTCGCGTATTCGATACCGGTGAAGGGCTTGTCAACGACAATCAATTTACACGTCAGATCTTTAATACAGGGGCAGCGATCTCTGCACAGATGATAAGTGAAGATGCTTTGCGCCAGCGTATGATGTTCGCGCTATCACAGATTTTCGTTGTAAACCTCGACTCCTCGGGACCAAACGTACGGTCTTTCCGCGAAGCGCACTATCTGGAAATTTTGTCTGACAATGCCTTTGGCAACTTCCGCGACTTGATGGAAGACATCACATATTCGCCGGCAATGTCTCTCTATCTGACCTATCTGCACAACGAGAAAGCTGATCCTGCAACAGGACGTATGCCAGACGAAAATTATGCACGTGAACTGTTACAATTATTTACAATCGGCCTTGTCCAGTTGAATATGGATGGCAGCGTTGTTACCAATGCCAACGGTCCTATCGAAACTTACAATAATGACGATATTGAGGGCCTTGCACGTGTCTTTACAGGTCTTAGCTATGGCAATGGCCGCTTTGGCCGCTTTACGACGGATCGCACGGCAAATTCAAGTCGCTTGGCAATGTTTGACAACCAGCACGAAGATGGCGAGAAAACCTTTCTGGGAACAACCATCCCAGCAGGAACATCCGGGGACGAGAGTATCAGTATTGCGCTCGACACGATCTTCGAACATCCCAA
>CAZGVP010000346.1:0-3536 GCA_964529135.1 uncultured Caulobacterales bacterium
CAGCATCCTCGGGCCTCTCGCCGCCGAGTTTGTAACCACGGGCAAGGTCCCGTTGATAAGATAGTTTCCCAACTTGGGGTTCATCGTAAAATCGGTGCTGTGGTTCCTCATTCTTTATTCGCAGCACCAATTTTGAGTCGAAGCGATTTCCTTCTTTCCGTACCAGAGATCACGTTGAATGGGTCCGCAGATGCATACAAACTTGAACAACGCAAGTTGCCGTTTGATCTTCCGCCAATGGAATTGTCGCTCTTGCGAAGCGCGACAGTCGGTGATGAACCCGCAGTAAATTGGTTTTTGGAGCGGGTTGCAGACGTCTGCCGACAGCTGGGAAGAAAAGGCTAGTGCTTCAGTTCGTAATTGAATACTGTCGCTTAATCTTCACAGGCTTATCAAAGGTTTTAATCTCAACCATATACATACCGATAAGCACGAGCACAATGGCAACCCAGGCCGCCCAATTGAGCCTTTCATCCAGTAATAGCATGCCCCAAAATATACCTGCAATGACACGTCCGTAGGCTATTTGGCTAGAGAACACTGCACCGCCAAGATCGATGACATATACCAATGCAACATTGGCACTCAGTGATGCTAATCCAAGTAACAGAATAACCACGCCAAGCGGTGCAATTAATGACTCAAATGGCATCCATTGACCACTAAAAAATGCCATAGGCATAACAAACAAGGCTGCGAATCCAAACATGAGCCCCACAGCCACAATCGGCTCTATGCGTGTTGGGCGTTTTGAAGCAAGGGCAATGGTTTCAACGGCATAAATGCACGGGATGATAAAGGCACCCAACAACCAAAAGAGGGCAACATCGGTTCCTGATTCCAGCCGTGCAAAGAGTGCTATGGCAATACCAAGGAAGCCAAGAAGCAAACCAAATACTCTCTTTTTTTCTGGCTTCTCATTGCCGATGAAGGCAGCGATGACAAATACAAATAATCCTTGTAATGCCATGATCAAGGTTAAATAGGTAGCTTCAACGTGTGCAGAGAAAATGTATACGCCGACCTGTTGAAGTGCACCGACCAGAAAACCCCACATGGCGAAGAACGCCAATTCTGATCGGCTAAGTCGTTTAAATTTCCCCAGAAACAGCGCTGTGCCCAGGCACAGTCCGGATGCTAATAGAAAAACCCAAACGGCCATGCCAGTGGGTGTGGACCCCATGCTTGAGGCCATTCGCGACAATGATGGTGTAATTGCCGACGTGGTTGCCGCAATAAACAAAATCACGCTGCATTGCAAAAACCGTATACGCTCTAGCAGGCGCAGTTCTCTGGCGTGAATTTCTTTCGCCATACCCCGAAACACGGTTGCAAGGCGTCCAATTGAGTCGGCCTTTAATGTTTCTTTGTCTAACGCAGCTATATTGGCCACATCGAATTCACCGCTTTCAATTTGGCCGGCGGCGTTCGTCAGGGTGTCAATGCGACGAAAGTACTGTAACTCCTTATCTCGAAATCGCTTTTTTCGTAAGCTCGCCTCCAGTCGTGCTTTTAAAATGGTGGGGTCGAACGATTTTGGTAGAAAGTCTTCTGCACCAAGCGAAATGGCTCGCGATACGCTGTCTGCATCACCTTCAAGACCAGAGACTACCACCACCGGAATTTCACGAAGCCTTTCGTCTTGCTTGGCAATAGCAAGCACATCGAAGCCATCCATCATTGGCATAAGTAGATCGAGAATAATTAAATCGAACTGCTGCTGCCGCAGTAAGCTCAGTGCAGCCTCGCCGTCCTCAGCTACCTCAGCCACGTAGCCTAACGCTTCAACAGCCAGTTTCAGTTTTTTTCGATTTATTTTGTCGTCGTCTACAACCAGTATCGTCGAGGCGTCCGAGTCAGACACTGTTTAGATCCAGCTGAGCCAAAGAAGCAACGGAATCCATTCCGATCTGTTCGATTTTTTCAACCTGAGAATCAGCATCAGAAGGAGGCTCGTTTTTACAGTCAGCTTCGAGTTCGGCGCAAAGCACTGATAATTCCTTTGCCCCGAGGTCTCGCGCGTTTGACTTGCACGTATGGGCGGCAATTCTTAATGCTGACCAATCATTGGTAATTGCAGCGTCCTTCATTGATTTCAGTTGTTCGGGTAGCCCCGTAACGAAGTCATCAACAAGTTCGGCTAAATCTTCGGTATCGCCACCGATAATGGCTTTAAGATTTTGCAGCGCTGATACATCTATATCAATCGAGCTCATTCTGATCTTATCTCTTCCTTAACTAATCTCTTGCTTCTTTGCTTTTCGATCTGCCTTTCGAGTTATTACTTCCCGAAGGCCGCTGCAGTCACTTCATGTGTATAAGCGCCTTCCGGTATTTTTGTAATAACGGCATCCGAACCACCAGTCATCAGCGACTCAACAGTGGTGTTGTAAGCGGCTTCGTCCAGACGACCTTCTGGATCACCAACTAACTTCGCTATTTCACCCATCATTCGAAGCTGATGTTCTTCTGTTTGCGCGCCTGTTTCATCATAGTCAAGAATAATAAACGCGGCATCTTCCTGATTCTCAATTGCCCAGTTCCAGCCTTTCATAGTGGCGCGAAGAAAGCGTGCCATGCTGTCGAAAAATTGGGGATCTTGTAACCGTTCTTCAAGCACATAGAGTCCGTCTTCCAAAGTGGCGACATCCATCTCATCATAACGAAAGGTGATCAGGTCTTCTGGCTTAAAACCGGCATCGATTAATTGCCAGTATTCGTTGTAGCTCATAGTAGAGATGCAATCTGCCTGACGGCTAACCAATGGGTCTACGTTAAAACCTTGTTTTAAAACGGTCACACCGTTGTCGCCACCTTCAGTTGAAAATCCCAGTTTGTTCATCCAGTTCAGGAATGGGAATTCGTTGCCTAGGAACCAAACACCCAAACGCTTGCCCAGCAGGTCATCGGGGCTTTTAATGCCGGTCTCTTTCAGACAGGTCATCATCATTCCAGAATGTCCGAAGGTTTGAGAGATATTGATGAGTCCAAGTCCTTTTTCGCGTGCCGCCAATGCCGCGGGCATCCACTCAACCGCAACGTCGGAACCACCACCTGCCAGAACCTGAGTTGCCGCAAGGTCGGGACCGCCTGGCAGAATCGTGACATCGAGGTTTTCTGCCGCATAGTAGCCTTGCTCCAACGCAACGTAGTATCCGGCAAATTGTGCCTGCGTCACCCATTTCAGTTGCAAACGAATTTTATCGGCTGCCCACCCTTTGGTTGAAAGCAGCATGGCAACAGTGATAAGTAACCAGCCGGCAAGCTTTACCACTTTTGCAGTGGATAAATCCGACTTACGGTGAGTCGGGAATCTATTTATGGAAGCGCTACGCTTCACAATTGTTAATTGATTCATATGTCTACATCTCTTTGTTTTGTTTAATTTTGATTTAGTCTCATTTTTTACTGATCAATTCTCGCTAATACTGATTAAGGCTTTATTAAATGCTGTCTTATATTTATTAGTGCTAATTAAATTTAATGTTGATTAGCAGTGCTCCAAAATGTCATGCGCTTTTCTAACATAACAAACG
>CAZGVP010000347.1:0-3523 GCA_964529135.1 uncultured Caulobacterales bacterium
GACGGCAATATGGATCCGAGCGCTCAGGAAGTCGCCGACGCAGCGAATGTTGGGCTTCGATCTGTATTCCGTCATTTTGACGATATGGATTCGCTTTACAGTGATGTCATTGCCCAGATCGAGCAGGAGATCATGCCGATTATCTTTGCACCCTATGAGGCGAGTGGATGGAAAGCGCAACTTAATGAGCGTATTGATCGGCGAGTGAATATTTATGAACGGGTGAGAAACCTACTGATATTTGGACGCATTAGACGTTACAAATCAGCGGTGATGGCCCACGATGTTAATCGTGTTTCCAAAATGCAGCGTAGTCAGTTGAAAGATGTGTTGCCAAAAGAGATTGTGGCTGACAAAATTTTGTTTGAAGCATTGGACGTCATGACGTCATTTGATGCCTTCAGGCGATTGCGGGAAGATAATGGCCTTTCCGCGAAACGTGCCAAAGAAGTGATGAAAGACACGGTTTGGCGTTTGATTGGTGAACAGCCGTAAGGCAATGTTCTGTTCAATTTTTATGAAGTGTGTCTCGCGCCATGATTAAGGGGCGCTATGGTAGATCTGTGTGATGGATCTATTGACCGCTTACTCATAAAATGGCATGTTTAGTGTCAATAAAAATTGAAATTTAAATGAGGGCACAATGAGAATGTGGAATCGAGCATGGCGGCTGCAAGTGCTCGTTCCAGCATTTCTTGTTACTGTATTTTTAACGGTCTCTATAGTATCAGCGCAAGAAATTGATGGTAGTCATTCTGAAAAACCAAATATCGTTATTATACTGATTGATGATGCGGCGCTTATGGATCTTGGGGTCTATGGCGGCGAAGCGCGCACACCCAATATTGATTCCTTAGCAGCGCGCGGCGTCATATTTACACAGTTTCGGGCCTCACCCATGTGCGCGCCGTCGCGTGCAATGTTGCTGACGGGCCTTGATAATCACCAGGCCGGGGTCGGGACAATCTCAAAAGTGCTGCCCGATGAACAAAGAGGCCAGCCTGGATACAGTCTGTCATTTGAACCGGGCGTTAATACGATTGCACGCCATTTAAGTCCGGCGGGATATCGAAGTTATGTAACTGGAAAGTGGGATCTTGGCAGTACCAAAGGTGCGCTGCCAGATAATCACGGATTTGATCGATCATTTGTTATGGATGGTTCCGGTGCGGATAATTGGGAAGATAAATCCTACCTGCCTTATTATCCAGAAGCGCCCTGGTTTGAAGATGGTCAAGCTGCTGACCTGCCCGATGATTTTTATTCATCAAAATTTATAGTTGATAAAATGATCGACTATATTGACGCCGACAGTTCGGCGGCACCTGAGAATAACCCAATTTTTGCCTATCTGTCTTTTCAAGCCATTCATATTCCGGTTCAAGCGCCCGCTGAGTTCATTGCTCATTATGATGGTGTTTACGATGATGGGTGGCATGAATTGAGAAAGCGCCGCTTTGAACGCGCAAAGGAGATTGGCTTGGTTGCGCCGGACGCGCCTTTGTTACCAATACCAGACTATTTGCGCGATTGGGAGACTTTAAGCGCATCTGATCAAGCATTGTATGCGGCCCGAATGCAAGTCAATGCTGGTATGCTTGAAGCGATGGATTTTCATGTTGGCAGGTTTTTGAACTATCTGAAGGAACGCGGAGACTTTGAAAATACCATATTCGTGGTGACTTCTGATAATGGCCCGGAGCCTTCAAGCGCAGATGATCCCCGGACGAAATTGCTCCTCAAACTGAACGGTTATGATATAGGAATCGAGGGAATTGGCGGCAAGGGCAACTGGGGGTTTATTGGCCCCGAATGGGCAAATGCGGCAGCGTCACCCAGCGCAATGTTCAAGTTTTATGGAGCAGAAGGTGCTGTACGCACACCTTTTATAATTGCAGGTTCCGGGCTTCCGTCCGGTGTGCAAAACCATCAACCTGTTCATATATCAGATATTACCCCAACGCTGCTTGATTTGGCAAAAATTGAACCCCTCCCGTCTGGCAAGCAATTCTTTGGCCGGACGATTGTACCGGCCCTCGATGATCCGGGTTTTAAAACATATGGTGATGAAGAACCTCGCGGCTTAGAGGTTTCGGGAAGCTCCGCCCTTTACCGAGGGCAATTCAAGATTGCGCGTAACATGCCACCATATGGAGATGGCAATTGGGGACTTTTCAATATCGCAACTGATCCGGGGGAGACAGAAAACCTGTTGCCTGAAAATCGCGCGCTTTTTGCGGATCTGTATAATGATTACCGGCTCTATACTTCACAAGTGGGCGTTTTGGATATGCCGCCCAATTTTGATTTCACAGAGCAGATAACAAAAGCCACTCAAGACGCCATTCTATCGCGTAACCAAGGTAAGATTCGCGCCGTTGGTCTGCTATTGCTGGCATTGGTACTTTTTTTCGTTTGGCGGATTGGGAAATTTTTCTTTAGGAGAAAAACTCATAACCCGAGCTAGGGGTGCGTTGTGCGATAATCTATTCCCGCAACTGTTGCCTGGCATTGACCACCATCAAATAAAATGGCACTAATAATGCCAATACTAATTCTTAATTTAGAGCGGGTTAATAATGCGATTGATTGGGATTATCATCGGTCTTTTGGTACTTGGTGTAGCGGCCTTTGCTGCGGCGTTGCCAACACTTCTTCATGCCAATGGCTTGCATCCGGATTATGAAGGGCCGTCTTACCAATTGCCGGGCAAGCGAGCGCTGATCATCACCACCAGCCATGGCGTGTTGAACAAGCCGGGTGAGGCGACCGGAAAGAAAACCGGCGTCTTCGGTTCGGAACTTTCGGTTCCCTATTACGATTTTCAGGATGCGGGCATGGATGTCGATATTGCCAGCATCAAAGGCGGGGCAATCCCTATCGATCCGGTCTCTTATCGCTATATGATCATCACCGACGCGGACAAGCGCTCAAGGAAAGACGAAATTTTTGAAGCTAAAGTTACAAATTCGCGCAAGATCGATGATGTCGACTTTACGCTGTATGATGTAATTTTCCTCGCGGGCGGTTGGGGTGCTGCTTATGATCTTGGTCAGTCGGAAGTTTTGGGGCAAAAAATCAGCGACGCTTATTACAATTCAGGCGCGATTATCGGCGGTGTGTGCCATGGGCCGCTCGGTCTTATTCAGGCCAAAGATGAAAATGGTCATTTGCTGATCGCAGGAAGACGTATGACAGGCGTTACTGATAAGCAAATCGAGGAGTTGGGCATTACATTTACACCGTTACACCCGGAGAGCGCGCTGCGCAAAGCGGGCGTTATATATGAGAGCAACACAAAATTCCGGGATATGCTGGCAACACATATTGTTGTTGATGAAGAACGCAGATTTGTTACGGGCCAAAACCAAAATACTGGCCATGAAACCGCTTATGCAATGATGCGTTTGGTGAAAGAAAAATAATGATAAAATGGGTGCTTCACATCGCGGGGATTGCCGCGTTGTTGTCGTTGTTTGCGTTCTGGCTTGCTTTCTTCTCGCCGCGCCCGCCTTTGACAATG
>CAZGVP010000348.1:0-3499 GCA_964529135.1 uncultured Caulobacterales bacterium
ATGGCATGCCCGGGTCCAAAAGGCGTGCTAGCCGCTCGCGCGGTGTTAGCTGACCGCGTTTTTCAAAGCGTGGTTTGCGTTTCTCGGAAATTTTTGCGCCGCGTGCATTGAGCTCTTGCAGGCGTTCGATCAACGAAAGCATATGAGCTCTGTTTTCCTGAAATCCCTCATTATCCCTGCTGATTTTGGATGCAAAGCGACCCATGTGGTATCCTCTAAATAGTGCTTAAAATACTTTACAATAAGGAAGCCTCAGTTAAACTAAGTCAAGCTTATTTTGGGAGAGCATGATGTCTGGGGAGGCAGTAGGAACAGAGTTTAATGATCCGGGGGAGCGCGTGAGCGACTGGATCGCATATAACGCGGCAAATCACGGCGATGTCGTCGCGCAAGTGGATCTGGCAAGCGGTCGCAGCTACAGCTACAGTGAAATGCATGAGCGTGTCGCAAAAACGACTGGGTATTTGCAGTCACTGGGTGTTGGGAAGGGCGACAGGGTCGGCCTGTTGGCCATGAATTCCACAGACATGAATGATGTTGTGTTCGCCTGTTGGCGGTTGGGTGCGACGTGCTTGATGTTGAATTTCCGCCTGACTGCTTCTGAACTAGAATATATCGTCAATGACGCGACACCGGATACCATTGTTTATGACACTGTCTTTGATCAGACAATTGATGAGCTAAAGCCGCTCGTGTCAGTGAGGCACTGGGTCGAAACCGATGGCCTTGGCGGCGATAGCGGTTTTGAGCGAGGCATTGACGCGGCAGATCCGATATATACGATGGCGGAGCAATATCTTCGTGATCAATGCATGCTGATGTATTCCTCGGGTACAACGGGGCGACCCAAGGGCGTTATTATCACTCATCGCATGCTTTTGTTCTCAGTATTCAACTTCGCGAGCTCCGTCGGTTTATCGGTTCCCATGTCTACACTGATCGCCATGCCATTGTTTCATATCGGTGGCTTCAATGTCTTTAACTCGCCAGCACTATATATGGGTGGCACATCATTGATCATGCGCAGTTTTGACCCTGAAAGCATGCTCAATTATATTGGCGATCCCAAGCATGGTGTCACTCATTTCATTGGCGTCCCCGCGATGTATAATGCGATGCGGCACCATCCAAAGGCGACAAGTTACGATTTTTCCCACGTCCAGATTGCCTGTGCGGGTGGTGAGGCGGTGCCAGTTGAACTTGTCAAATGGTGGAGCGAAAATGGTCTACCGGTGCAAGAGGGTTTGGGCATGACAGAAAACGCTGCGAGCTGCTGCTTCATGCCCGCAAGTCATGTCAATGTTAAGGAAGGATCTTCAGGGGTCATCTTAAGGCACGCGGAGGCCCGTGTTGTCGATGGTGCTTACAATGATATTCCAGCGGATGAGGCGGGCGAACTCTTACTGCGCGGACCAACTGTGACGCCTGGATATTGGAACCGGCCTGATGCGAACAAAGACTCTTATATTGATGGATGGTTCAAGACCGGTGACATCGTCCGCCGGGACAAAGACGGTTTTATCTATGTCGAAGACCGGGTGAAGGACATGTATATTTCTGGGGGTGAGAATGTATATCCTGCTGAGATCGAAAATGTGCTTTATCAGATGCCCGAGATTGTCGAGGTGGCAGTTGTGGGCATGGCGCATGAAGTATGGGGCGAGACTGGATGTGTGTTTGTTGTCCCAAAGGAGGACGCGGAGATATCGCTTCTGGATATACAAGGTTTCTGTTCAGACAAGCTTGCGAAATATAAGCAGCCTAGCCATATGGTGATTGTTGAGGCGCTGCCGCGTAATGCAACTGGTAAAGTTCTGAAATATCAACTGCGCGAGCAGGTAAGTCAGAGCGTATGAGCGCGCCCGCCAAGAACCCAACCCGCCGACAGAAAGTAGAGGCCCGCGAAGGGGACATCCTTCGTGCGGCGCACGACATATTTCTTGAGCGCGGGATCGATAAATCCACCATGGCTGAGATCGCACGACGCTCGGGCGTGTCCGAGGGGACGCTGTATTTATATTTCGAGAATAAGCACGCCTTGATGCAGGCTGTTCTGACAAAGTTCTATGAGAAACTGACCCTCAGTGTGGAAAAAGGCATTCTCGAGCATTCTGAAACGCGGGATCGTATCCGGTTCCTGGCTCACCGGCATTTGGAAGGTTCGCTCGCGGAATGGCGGATGTTGATGCTTGCTTCGACGCTTTATCGAGATGAAATATCCTACCGCGAAAGTAAACAATATTTCCTGAATAAAACTTATGTGAAATCTTTCGACAGCGTGATCCGCGAAGCACGCAACCGAGGGGAAGTCCCAGAGGCAAGCAAGGTCTCTGTCCTACGGGATTTGTTCTATGGAAGCCTGGAGCATCTGGGGCGTACGCTGATGCTTAAGGATAATGCCGCCGGCTTTGAAGAAGCTTTGGATTTGATGATGCCATCCCTGTATGCAGCGATAGGATTGAATGCCAAGAGCGGCAAAGGCATGAATGGTGATCTGGGCGGAGAGATTGCACGGTTAGAGCGCATTGTAGCGGATATGAAACATATAAACCAAAGTAATAATTCTTGATCATATAGTACTGAGACATTTCCGGCGCACGTTTCATCTGATCCTTCCAACGCTTTACCCCAAACATATTTGATTGTGATTGACTCTATGCCCCCTCGACCAATAGTTTGCCTAAACTTTTGGGCATTGATCGAGGGAAGGGTTCGCCATGAAGAATAATCGGCTAAAATCAACTGTTAGTGCGGTGGCAATCGCGCTCGCTGCAACTTTAACTGCCGCGACGCCGAGCACTGCGATGCAGGATAGCGATTTTTATGCAGGCTTAGAGGCGCGAACGATTGGCCCTGCGACGATGTCTGGCCGTGTAGCCGCGATTGATGTTGTTGCTGGTGACCCGAACCATATCTATGTCGGCGCAGCATCTGGTGGCGTATGGCACTCAATTGACGCAGGAGCAACCTGGCAACCCTTGTTTGATGAGCAACCTGTCGCTTCTATCGGCGCGCTTGCGATCAACCAAAGCAATCCAGATATTATTTGGGTCGGAACAGGTGAAGGCAACGTCCGTAACTCGGTATCCGTTGGTAACGGTATTTATAAATCGCTCGACGGTGGTAAAACCTGGCAGAATATGGGGCTTGGGGATAGCGAACATATCAATCGCATTGCCCTTGATCCAACTAACCCTGATATCGCTTATGTCGCTGCGATGGGGCATCTTTGGTCAGATGGCGGCGAGCGCGGAATCTATAAAACCACCGATGGCGGTGAGACCTGGAACCTTGTTCTCGCGGGCGAGAATGCGCAAACGGGTGCTACCGACATAAAAATGGACCCAAACAATCCCAACAATCTCTTTGCGAGCATGTGGCAGTTCCGTCGTTACCCCGATTATTTCAAATCAGGCGGTGAGGGCTCAGGTCTTTTTGTAAGTCATGACGGCGGTGAAAACTGGCGTGAGTTAACAGAAGGAGACGGCCTCCCGAAGGG
>CAZGVP010000349.1:0-3492 GCA_964529135.1 uncultured Caulobacterales bacterium
TCATTAACTCAGGATACGAGCCAGATTGATCCGAATCCGCTCTCGACCATTGCAGCACGGTTTCATGCGAGACATTCGTACGGTTCAGAATTCCGTCTCTCAATGCGTGCTTAAGTAAAATCATGAAACGATAGCGCATGCCTTGATGGCGGACGATTTTGAATATCCATCGGGGAATAATAACACCAAGCGCGGGCCAGAAAAATAAACCGGCAGCACGTCGATAAAGGATGAGCAGGTTCCGGTGATAGTAATATGCTTTCCAGAGCGGCGTGAACCGCCCCTCTTCTGCGGTAAAAGTTGTGCAGTCATGGTCAAAATGGATATCCGGCGCGAAGGCTATCCTGCCCCCTCTTTCAGACAGTGTCAGCGTATAGATACTATCATCCCCATAGAGAAACAGTCCTGCCCTGGGTAAACCGACCAGCTCCACTCCAGCTCGTGATACAAAAAACCCGACGAATGAGGTGACGTCGATCAGCTTTCTGTCTGTCAGTTTATAATCTTCATGGGGAATATGAAATCCGTCGCGGCCATGTATTGCCGTCCGCAAAAAAACGGACAGGGACCAGAACGGATTTCGCGAGGGGCGGTTCATCTCACAAATCTTCCCGTCAGGGTAATACACAGCTGCCGCTAACGCTTCCCAACGCTCCGGTGCTGTCGCGTGGAATGTCTCAAGCGCGTTAGGTGCAGGGCTGGCATCATCATCCATCAAGAGCATCCAATCGGGATCGAAGCGCTCTTTCGCTAGCGTCATACCCGCGGCAAAGCCCCCAGCACCACCAACATTCTTCTCCATGTGCAGAGCAACGACACGACTGTCGTTATGATCTGCCAGCCAAGCAGTCGTGCCGTCAGTCGAAGCATTATCGATGACGATTAAAGCCTTAAGCTGAGAAGGAGAACTTTGGAGCAGACGTTCAATTGCTACTTTCAGTTTGGAAAGTCGGTTATAACTAACAATGACAGCGACTAGGCTGCGTGAGACCGGCTGAGGTTGGCATCCAGCATTTTCAGGTATTCCGTTGTGTTTTTCCACGCCGTTGCCGTCTCCTAGATTTTTTGCTGTCACTCAAAATCATCATCAGTCAAGCTTGGCAAGCAGATCAAACTCGGTTAGCAAACCGTCAGGTTTCTGAAACTTCCCTTAGAAATTTTAAATTTAGTAAATAAAAAAATCATGTTAATAAGAACAGATGAGGCCAGGCCCCCTATAGCTGAATTTTGGCGTCCAATTATGGCGCTTATAATTCGTGAGCTGAACACTACTCATGGGAGGTATCCAGCAGGATACATATGGATATTCTTAGAGCCTATCGGCGCTATACTTCTTATTTCGGCAGTTTTTTCTTTCTTCTTGAGAAGTCCTTCTATTGGCGATAATTTTCCTATCTATTTCGCCCTCGGTTATCTACCATACACCATGTATACTCAGACACAGTCTCGCGTATTAAGTGCACTTAGCTTTTCAAAAGGCCTACTTCGCTACCCTCGCGTCACAACAATTGATGCAATAATTGCCCGTACAATACTTTCATTTGTTACAGTATGGATATACTCTGTCGTCATTATATATGCCCTTTGTTATTTTTATGATGTTTCTGTAAAAATTAACTATCCAGTTCTTATATTGGCATTTTTAATAGCAGGATTATTTGGATTATCTGTAGGGTGCATAAACTGCTTCATGGTAACTCGTAATAAATTTTGGCCTCCCGTTTGGAGTATTATTAATAGGCCTACATTTATTCTATCTGGTGTTCTTTATATTTATGAAGATGTTCCAGAAAAAATTCAAAACGTCGTATGGTACAATCCCCTGCTGCATGCGACAGGCATGGCTCGTTCAGGGTTTTTTCCAGGATATGAACCTACTTTTCTTTCCGCATCGTATGTTCTTGGTCTCAGCCTAGTGCTTCTGTTTTTGGGGCTTGTTTTGCTATCTGTTCTATCCCGCGATTATGTCGAGGGGCAGTAGCGGCCTTAATACAAGACTCCAGCCGATACCTCCGGTTCGTTCAGATCATCGCTGCACGACCCCTTCGGCCAGGAGGCTATCAAAAAGACCGAAACAAATCCGTTCTCCAAAGTCGGGTTGCTGTGAGCATGACCAACTTAGCATCACCCCACAATGATGCCGCCTCGACATATTCACGATCAACGATCGCCAATCGCGCCGGATCGGACATGTCAATTCCTTGAATTTGTGCCAAGCCAGTAATACCTGGACACACCGAAAAGACTCCGCCCAACTCACGTGCTGCGATCAACTCCTTCTGTGATGGCAGGCATGGGCGTGGGCCAACGAAATTCATATCGCCGATCAAGACATTCCAGAGTTGCGGCACCTCATCAAGGCGCGTTCGGCGCAAGATGCTGCCAATCTTAGTGATCTGGTTAGGGGAAATCTCATGTGTCGCCATCACAGGAGTTTCGAGCTTCATTGTTCGCAGCTTGTAGAGCACAAAATGCTCCTGGTCTTTCCCTACGCGGGTCTGCCTAAAGAGGGGAGATCCGGTACTTTCAAACCGAATTAAGATTGCGAGAACAACTATAACAGGAATAACAACGCACAGCACTATTCCAGCTAAAACAGCATTTATGAAACGCCGTGTAATAGCTCAGCCCTTCCTTGAACCATATTCGTAAGTTCTTCATTCAAGCTGTGTGGTGCCACCCAGTTCAGCTGATCTCTCAAGCGCATATCACGAATTTCAACATTTCCTGTCAAGCGCTCTACACTCTTGCCGAGAATGGGAATATATTGTGCCATCTCAAACAATCGTCGCGAAACAGGAAGATACCGTAGAGGACTATTATGAAGGCTTGCCAGCTTCGCAAGCAGGTCATGTGTCGAAACAACCTCTCTGTCAGCTAGCAACAATGGACTCCCCGGTGCGGCCGAATGAGTTGCCGCAAAAAGGAGTCCATCAGCGAGATTTCGCGCCGAAATCATTTGCCGTCTGTTTTGGTCAATCCGGCAAAAAGGCAGCCTTTGACCACGGGCAATTATTCTCTCTAATTGGCCAATCTTTCCTCCCATATCGCGGCCATACACAATCGGTGGACGCACGATCACATATTGCATTCCTGTCCTTGAACACGACTCTGTAAGGGCTTTTTCTGCCCGGTATTTGCTCATCGCATAAAGGCTAGAAGGAGCAATCGGACTTTGTGGTGAAAAGGGATTGTCTCCAGATGTAATGCCATGAACGCCAAGCGTCGAAACAAGGACAAAACGCTTCACTCCAGCTTCAGAGGCCGCCGCAGCCAAAATTTCAGTGCCCTTAACATTTACTCGTTCGAAGTGCTCAGCACTGGCGCGTGAAGAAGGCAGAACTGCCGCAAGATGGATCAGCGTCTCAACGCCTTCCAGAACAGGCATCCAGTCAGCAATACAAGCAGCAGAAAGATCAGGGCTGCAAAAATCTTGAGGTCCGGAAGTCACGCGCCGCGAGATAAAGCGCGCTTCCATATCAGGTTCTAAAG
>CAZGVP010000350.1:0-3483 GCA_964529135.1 uncultured Caulobacterales bacterium
CATACTGCAAAAGACGGGGCATCCAGTTTTGTTAATCCGCTTACTGCGCTCTCTATGATCGAAACCATGAAATTGGAGGGGCACAAGGCGCTGGTCCACACTGCTGCTGCATCAAACCTCGGGCAGATGCTGAACCATATCTGTCAGGCCGACGGCGTTGATCTGATAAACATAGTGCGTCGTAAAGAACAAGCTGACTTGTTACGCGCTATCGGTGCTAAATATATCTGCGACAGCAGCAGTGATACTTTTATGGCAGATTTAACCAACGCCATTCACGAAACAGGGGCTACCCTTGCGTTCGATGCAACAGGGGGGGGTGATCTAGCTTCAACAATTCTTTCAGCAATGGAATCTGCTGCTGCACGCACGCCGGGCGCTTACAGCATTTATGGCTCTATTCATCATAAACAAGTTTATCTCTATGGCGGGCTCGATGTATCTCCAACGATGCTAAATCGTGGTTATGGTATGGCATGGGGTGTTGGCGGCTGGTTGTTGCCTAACTTCCTTGCTAAAATCGGTATGGAAGCAGGAAATCGTTTGCGCATGCGTGTTGCCAAAGAACTTAAAACTACTTTTGCAAGTCACTACACCGATGAAATTTCATTATCACAAGCTCTCCAAGCTGACGTCGTGACTCGTTACAATGCGAAAACAACGGGTCAAAAATTTCTTATTTGTCCCCAGATGGGTCTATAATATTAAACGATATTAACCACATGCGATATGAAAAATCGTATGTGGTTAATTAAAGCTATAGTCTGTTGAGGAATTGAGATCGTAAAAATATTAAAAACTGACGATGTCCAACCATATTAAAGTATGGTTTTAAGTCGCCGGTCAGCCATAATTGCGTCTATATTTATTCGTCAACTGAAGGCCTGTAGATAAAGGTCTGTTTAATTTTTTTCCTGCATCACCGTTACGCGGGTTAATAGCCAGGCAATAATAGCAGGGGCAGCTTGTAGAACCCAGATTTTTGGGGATATTGTAAGTCCGCCAAAGATACCAACCGCAATGATGATAACCAACAACACACGGATGGTGTTACGCGTCCTGTAAAAGAGGGCTGAAAGAAGGGCGATGGCAAGCATCAGGTTATAAAAGCCTTGATTAAGAGCCAATGGCGCGGTGAGGGCTGCCTCTTCCTGGGTCATATTAAAGGTTCTCAGACCAAATTCCTGTGTCCAGGCCACCATTTCCAGATATGCAAAACCACAATGAAGCAACGCAACCACGATAATTGCCAAGCTTGAAAGGGTGCGCATAATCATTTCCCGCCATGTTTAACTTATTAGTGTAGCGTAGCAAACTTTAACTCAGCAATTCAAGTTATGATTGCTTGGAATGTTTAGTGGAATGATTAGGGTTTTTGTTAGAATTGGCAATTTTAGCAAGCACGAGGATTTCCAGAGCCATCATCCGTAGAGACCCTCTTTTTACAGTTTTGCGGGTCTTACGGTTAACAAGCCTGAAGGCCAGAGATTTTTTCGACGGTTTTTTAATCACCTGTTTTCGCAAACTATAGCCTAACGTGCGTGCTACTTGTTGTAATTCACGGTGATGTTCCCGATTAGCTGACGTCATGATGACCTCCCAATTGATAGCAATCGGAATATTTCAATTTTTATGCCATTAACTAAATTTCCTGTTTCAGGAAGCAATTACAGGTCACAAAATTTATATCAATTACTAATTTGAGAAAGAGTTGTTTTGTAACCGGAGTTAGAGGTTAAACCTCTGGGACAGCACTCATTGATCTCTCAATTGGAGATCACATTAAAATTACCAATAATTACCAGCTTACCCTCACATCATATTCATTTTGATATAATGAAATCACCAATGTATCTGTTTAATGTTGTTGTAAATATGGAATAGCCAAAACCTATTGATACCAAGGCCCCAGCATATTCCAGTAATTCACGCTCCATGCGAATGCCAAGAGAATGAAAACTATTATCATATACCGCATACGTGCGAAAAATGACCAATAACCATGACGCCATACTGATAATACCATAATTGCCGCAAAGGCTGAAAAACCTGCAGCAATTACAGGAAGCAAGAGAAGTATATTCAAACAGGAAATTCCTGTAAAAACAATCTCGTTCGTATCACCAGCTGCATTAATGATAAATCCTGCTATAAATGCAAGATTAAACGCAGCAGCTCCGAAAACTGCTATGCGCGCGATTTTCTCACCACCGGTCATAGAAAACCATTTTGGCAAGCCCCATAAATTACCAAGGATAATTCCCACCATTATCAAAAGGCTAAGGCCCCATAGTAGTTGATGTGTCGAAGATTTGTGGAGAAAACTGACACGGTCTAATGCCAGAATTGGCACTTGGCCCAAAAACAGATGGGTGATTTTTCCATTTTCATCCGTATGAAAAATAACCCAATCGTCCGGGGTATCGACACTCCGAAAAACATGATTGCTTTTTGTTGGAATATAACGTTGAACACCGCTTGCACCACCAATAAGAAGCCCGCCCCTAGGAGCCGCGCTGACGGACACATCACCGCTAATCATCGCGATAACTTTTTCCCATCTTGTATAAGATCTTCGATTACCCCTATAAGCTCCAACATATGCGTGAAATTTTTTCATTTCATCTACATTTAGCTCTTTAGAATTCGATGGTGCTGGATGCGCATAATCAGCACCAGGGAAATATTGATTAAACAGGGCAGGGATCAGCTGTCGTGCGGCTACACCACCTGCTGGAGCATTTGTGGAAAGAAATATGCCAAAATCGTGTTCTGGAAATAATGTCATTTCTGAATGAAAATGAACGGTATCACCGCCATGACCATAGGTGAAATATCCATTGAACCTATGTTCATAAAACCCATGTAACATTGCAACAGCTTCAGGATGATGGCGCATTAAAGGTTCACGCATTGTTAGAACAGTTTCTGGCTTCAGGATGCGAGCACTATTAAGTTGACCGTCGCTCAAATGTGCAAGCATGAATTTTGCCATATCAGTCGCTGTTGTGGACATACCACCAGCGGGTCCGAAATTGTGAATATACTCGAAACCACCATCAACATAATCACCAGCTTTTCTAAAAAAACTATCGGATTGACCAGAGATGATTGCATCGGGAACAGGTTCGCGGAAAGTCGAGTGCATCATTTCTAGAGGGGTGAATATATGCTTCTCGATATATGTATCAAAGTCCATACCAGACTGATTAGCAATGATGAGTCCGGCCAGCGCTGTAGACCAGTTAGAGTACACTGAGAAGGTGCCAGGTGCACGCACACGAGCCGGCATATGCAGCTCAAGCGCTTCAGCAAGCGGCATGAGCTTGTCTTGCTTTCGATGGAACAAAAACCCGACTGCGCCATCTTCGAACCCGGCAGAGTGGGTTAAGAGATGTTTCATGGTAATGGGGGCGTCAAACATGTCTGGAATTTGAAATTGTGTAATGTATTCATTAACATCAGTATCTAGATCAATCTTCC
>CAZGVP010000351.1:0-3479 GCA_964529135.1 uncultured Caulobacterales bacterium
GTAGTCTTGGAGTGAAGCGCATGTGTACCAATAACAATATCAACGGTGCCGTCGGTCATGCCGGCACGGGTCTCACTCGATTGTTTGGCCGACACCATACGCGAAAGTTGACCAATCTTGATGGGGAAACCTTTAAAACGTTCAGAGAAATTTTTGAAATGCTGGCGTACCAATAATGTAGTAGGTGCAATCACCGCTACCTGACGCCCGGACATGGCGGTGATAAAGGCAGCACGCAAGGCAACTTCCGTTTTGCCAAATCCAACATCACCGCAAATCAAGCGGTCCATCGGCGTTCCCTTGGCAAGATCTTCGGTAACGGCTGCTATTGCGTTTAGCTGATCTTCGGTTTCAGCATACGGAAAACGCGTGCAAAATTCATCATATGCCCCTTCAGGGGGGGATATTTCATCGGCCCGCTTCATGGCCCGCTGCGCTGCAATCTTGATCAGCTGTTCGGCCAGCATGCGGATGCGGGCTTTCATCTTGGCCTTGCGGCCTTGCCAGGCTGCTCCGCCTAATTTGTCCAGTTGATTATCGCTGCCGCTTTCGCTGGTATCTGATCCGTACCGGGATAGAAGATCGATATTTTCTACCGGTAAATATAGCTTATCACCGCCTGCATAGACTAACAGCAGGCAATCATGCGGTGCGCCCTGCACTTCCAGTGTTTCCAATCCCTCATAGCGCCCGATACCGTGTTCCACATGCACCACAAGATCACTCACGGAGAGAGAAGACGCTTCAGTCAGGAAATTCTCAGCTTTCTTGCGCCGGGTCTTGCGCACAAGGCGGTCTCCGAGAATATCCTGCTCGGAGATAAAAGCCAGATCAGCTGTTTCAAAACCGGTTTCCAACCCTAATATAACTGTACATGGTTGGTTTGCGGATTTATCAAGGTCAGCGCCGTTTGCGAGATGGGTAATATCGACAACACCATGATCGCTGAGAACTGACCGCATACGATCGGCAGATCCTTCAGACCAGCATGCAATGATGGGCCGCTTGCCTTTATCCAGAAGAGCATGCATGTGATCTCTCACAGCATCAAAAACATTAAGCTTTTCCGCCGCACGTTCCGCTGCAAAACTACGACCAACTTTAGCACCAATAGAAACTGCACGCTTTCCATCAGGCGGAGAAAATGGCGACAGGGTACGCATATCCACATTTTCTAATAGGCCAATCCACTCCTGGCGTTCCAAATACAGCCCATCAGGTTTCATTGGCCTATAAGCGGGCGCAGCAAATGCATTATCTTTTCCATGTGTATTTGATTGCGCTTCGTCCAGGTCTTCAGCGCGAGCATCGTAATAATCATTAATCGATGCCAGCCGTTCATCGCCCGCCTGCTCGCAAAGATGTTCAGTGAAAATCAGCGCCCCATCCAAAAAATCAAACAATGTGTCCAGTCGCTCATAAAATAATGGCAACCAATGTTCCATCCCCGCATAAATGCGGCCAGCACTAACAGCTTCATATACCGGATCATCACCAGCAGGACCAAAAGTCGCCACATATTGGCGTCTAAATCTCGAGATAGCCTCAGGTGTCAATAAAACCTCAGAGGCAGCGGCAAGCTCTATAGATTTTAACTGCCGTGTAGTTCGTTGTGTTGATGCATCGAAAGAGCGAACTGATTCCAGACTGTCGCCAAAGAAGTCTAATCGTAGTGGTTCTTCAGCGCCTGGCGGGAATATATCAATAAGTCCGCCCCGAACTGCAAACTCCCCCGCCTCACGCACGGTGGACGAGCGCGTATAACCGTTCGCCGCCAAATAAGCAGACAAGTCATCCATTGGCACATCACTACCCGGCTTTGCAATAAATGCTGCGGACTTGATTATATCTTTTGGTGGCGTTCGCTGTAACGCGGCATTCACGGATGTCACCACAATCATGGCGCCCTGTTTGCGGCCAGCCATTAAAGCCAGTGCTGCCATCCGCCGAGACGCAACTGCACTGGTTGGCGAAACGCGGTCATAGGGCAGGCAATCCCAGGCAGGGTAATCAATAACAGGAATGTCAGGAGCAAAAAAACGAAGCGCCTCAATCATGGCGTTAGCGCGTGAGGCATCACGAGCAATATGGAGCACCAAACCACCATTTTCACTTTCGCGGGCGCGGGCCGCCTGGGCAACGGCTAATGCATCGGCGCCATCAGGTGCATCATAAACAGGCAGTAATCCCCTCACCGTCCATGCTTCCCCTGCGCCAATCACGCTTGATCCCGAAACCATGCCACTCATATCTCTGTATCCAATAGAAAATTGCACGATTGCCGAAATTGGCAATCGTGTTCAATAAGTTTGGTGTGAGGCCTAACGTGCCGTCCATCAATATGCAAGAGCGCCCATAAGTAGGTGAAATCAATACCACAGGTATAAATGTAAAGTTGTTCAAACATGACAGGTGCACTCATATGAAAAGTCGTAACCCTCGCTACGGTTTCATTAAAATATGCTCATGATTACTAATGGAGCATCAGCGTTTATCAGCAATCTCAAGCCCGAAAGTTAAGAATTAAGAATATTTTAACGCTCATTTTACGCGATGAACAACAGTTAACTTTTTGCCGAAGCCAATTACATGTAAATGAAAACACTAAAGTAAGTATGCTGAGGATGTAATGAAAATTACCAAGATCTTAATCGTTACCGTATTAACCGGGTTACAAATTACTCTCACACCCATTTTAGCCATTAGCAAAGCTCAGCAACCTGATCCTCCCCCTATCATAAAACGTGTAGCAACTCCAAAACCTGAGGGGGGACCCGTTTCTAGCGATTCTCGAACGCTTATTCTAAATGAAGCGCAAGCTTCCCGGTTCCTTGCAATGGCAACTTTCGGCGGATCCAAAACCGACATCCGCGACCTCGTTGGTCGCGATGCCGCTGACTGGTTGGCAGATGAGTTTTCCAAACCCCCAACAACATTAACGGACCCCGTACTGGCAACCAGACTTGATAACGGGTTGTTTGAAAATTTTAATATTATAAATGAAATGCTATGGACAACATCCATGACAGCTAACGATCAGTTACGTATACGGATGGCATTTGCACTTTCACAAATTTTTGTGGCCTCATTGGAAACCTCCCCTACATTCCTGGAGGAAAATGTTTCCTATTTTGATATTTTGAGTAGAGGATCGTTTGGAACTTACCGGGATTTATTGGAAGAAGTTACTTATTCCCCGCTAATGGCGCGTTGGTTAACGTATATTCGCAACCGTAAGGGAGATCCAAATACAGGGCGTATGCCGGATGAAAATTATGCTCGTGAGATATTGCAATTATTCTCAATAGGTCTTGTTCAACTTAAACAGAATGGAACACAAGAACTGGATAATGCCGGCAACCCAATTCCAACATATGATAATACCGATATTGTTGGCCTGGCGCGCGCCTTCACTGGCCTTGGTTATAGCGATGGTTTTTTCCGTGTATATCCAGAGATTCAAACTCATCTTGAGCGAT
>CAZGVP010000352.1:0-3478 GCA_964529135.1 uncultured Caulobacterales bacterium
ATGGTAAATTTATCATGATCAGCTACTCACAAGCTTTCGGGTCATCGTGCGAGTATTTTCGATGGGGTGTGAGATTGTCGCGATAAAGCGGATTTTCAAACAGCACTAATGTTGGCATAGTTATTTTGCAAGCTGGATACCTCAAGGCGATAAAACAAAGCCATTATAATAAACCGGGGGCCGCGAGCAACAGAGGGCGTTACTTAAATTAAGGACGCTTGTCATGATTAACTTTTCTAAAACTGCTAAAACATTTGTTGTTTCTACATTCGCTATTTCTGCTGTGATGATTGGCAGCGCTAATGCAGACGATGAAGTAACATTTACGTATAATCAATATGAGTTGGAGACTAACAAAGGTATTGCTAGAGTTTTCAATCGATTAGAACGCAATGTGAAAAATATGTGTACTGAATCCAGGCGCCAAACTCTTGCAAATATTCAGTATTCGCGTGAATGTCGCGCTAATTTAATGGAAAATTTTGTAAGCAAAATCGATCACCCTGGAATTTATACGCTTTACGATTCAAGTATGGCCCAGGTACGAGTTGCGCAAAAATAATAGTATCTGTACAGAAATCCATAGTTTATATGGTTAAATTGATTCTTTATGGCAGCAGCAAGTTGAATGACTTGCTGTTGTCTGATCCAATTTACCGTAAATAGGATTTAACGATAGGAGAGAGTATATCATTTTGTTTTTTAAAATAAGATAATTCACGACCTAAAATTTCTTCGCATCTTTTTGTATCTTCCGCAAAGAATGTCTCGAATAGTTGTTCACATTTTTCTTTTGAAAGAAAGTGAGTAAATGTTCCTTGAATAGCCATGGCATTGATAGCTTCCTGGCGTTTTAATTCTATGAGTTTTGTGCCGCGTTGATCGTGTCGGCGAACGCCCTTCGGGTTGATGGTAAGGTTTGCAGTCCAGGCTTCATTCTCACGTGGATAGGAAGCTCCAGTGGTAAGAGATAACCCTGTTTTTGTGTTGATATCGTTTATCAGCGTATCCGGGTTTTTAATAACATCTTCTATGGTGTGAATGATCACTTTCCCAGGGTAGGCGTCTATCCATTTTTCCAGTGTATCTGCATAAGGAGTTATCAGGTAATTATCGTTGTAATCCGTACAATGATCAAAAGAGAAGTTTCGAAAATTTTTAAACTTGTTCGCTTCTTTTTCACCTCTGGAAATATGACGAACAAGATCGTGCCAATATAAGGAAAATGCTCTTTTGACCGGGTTTCTGATTAAAAAAATAATGACAACCTCGCCCGTAAGACATTGCCTTATACGCGAAAATGTGCGCGGTTGGCGAAAATAAGATGGGGTAATGTCTGTGTGCCAAGTGTTGTCATCACTATTGAGAGAGTCATCTGATAGGTACATTTTTTCATAACCAGTTTCTCCATCGTCAAACCGACCATTGAAAAAAAATGTTTCCTTTTCTGTTGTCAGGGTTATGCCGTCTCGGTTTTGCAAAAAAGCATACAAGCTGGTTGTGCTGCATTTTTCAAAGCCGGGGCAGATTATAAAATTATTATTATAAAAACTCATGGCTAGATCATTCAACCGTTTAGGTTGACCTCAAGGCGGCTGATTGCGTGAACGAAATTATTTGGCGCAATTTCGATATCGCCAGTCCATTGGATTTTGGGGAATCGTATAAGAATTTTTCGTATTGCTGTTTCCAGTTGCATATTGGCAGTTCTTTTTCCAAGGCAAACATGCGGGCCCAAACCGAAAGCAAGGTGATCGCCAGCATTTTTCCGGGTAATATCAAATGTGTCAGGGTTTTCAAAAAGATATGGATCTCGGTTTGCTGCGCCATAATAAAGAACAACTTTCTCGCCTTCGGCAATCTTTTGTCCTCTTAGTTCTGTATCGCATGTTGCTGTGCGACGCATGTGAATTACAGGAGAGATCATCCGGATTGCTTCGTTAACGGTGTTGGGTAAGTGCCCCCAATCGGACAGCAGGAGACTGCGTTGTTCCTGGAATTCGCTTAACAAACGAATTGTGCCTGAAAGAGAATTACGCGTCGTGTCGTTACCAGCGAATAAAATCAGGAGCCAGGAACCATCAAGGTATTCCTCACTTAAGAGTTCACCATTTATTTGTGCATTGGCGATAGCGCTGAGTAAATCTTCTCTGGGTGTCTTGCGTCGTTCATGTAAAACTTCACGACCATAAGAAAAGAGGGCCGTCATTTCAGTCAGGAATTTCATTAAAAATTGTGGATCAATGCCACCAATTCCACGGCGCGTAAGAATATCACCGGCAATCTCCAGCAGATGCATCCAATCGATTAATTTCGGGCGATCGCATTCCGGGATGCCCAACATTTCACTCAATGTAAACATTGGTAGTTGCGCAGAAAATGCTTCTACCATATCTAGTTGAGGACCAGCATCTTCCATTTCATTCAGTAGGCTATCGATCTTTACATCAACTCTTTCCTTCAATCCATTGACATAGCCGGGTGTAAAAAATGGCATATGCTCGCGACGTAATGGGAGGTGTAACGGTTGATCAAGGCAGATCATGGTGTTGAGAGCGGCGCGATAGAGTTCAGGGTGGCGTGTTTCCGGTGCGCCATAATGAATGTTGATGCCTTCTCTCTGGGATGAGTATATTTTGGTGTTGAGCTCAACGGTGCGGATATCTTTATGGTCAACCACAGACCAGAAACCTGCTCCATAATCAGATGGTTTATTCCATGCCACAGGTGCATGTTCTCGCAATTGAGCATAAGCTTGCCATGGGTGTCCTTGTGTAAAAATATTTTGATCGGCAAGTGAGACCGGAGAAGAAAAGTTAAAGGCTCGATTATATGTGGGGTCGGGCTGCTCATCTATTTCATGTACATTGTCGCTGACCAATGGCATGGGGCTTTCTTGGGAGCTTTGCGTTTCCGGCATTAAGACAATTCCTTTTGGTTAGATTAGAATAGTCAAGTCAAAAAATCGACTGACTATTACATGATCCGGGGCAAATATTAAGAGTGCGCCTTTTTACTATTGTCCATCATAATAGTTGCTAGACGTTGATAGCTAACAACAGATATATCTTCTGCACGTGTTGTGAGAGGAATTTCAGCTTGCTCCAGCATAGGTGTCAACTTGTCACCAAAGACTGGTTTCATTGATGACCTAACCATTTTGCGACGTTGTGAAAATGCAGCTCTTGTGATGGATTCCAGCGCTTTGAGATATGGAAATGGCCAGGTTGGTGGAGTAAAGGTAACCACTGATGATTCAACTTTTGGCGGCGGCGTGAAGGCTCTTGCGGGCAAATCATATCCTCGTGATGGTATCGAGGTAGTTTGTGCAAGGACTGACAAGCGACCATATGTTTTGCTGCCAGGCAATGCTAATATACGGTCGGCGACTTCGCGCTGAAACATTAAAGTCATATTGTACCAGCTGTCTGGTGTTAGAGTAAGCCATCCAATCAACAACTCAGTTGCTATGTTGTAG
>CAZGVP010000353.1:0-3476 GCA_964529135.1 uncultured Caulobacterales bacterium
CGGATCAAGTGCGGCGCCTAGCACACTGACCTCATTTCGGGCACGAGCCACGTACCCGTCAAGCCAGTCCGTGAGGGAGGCGGCTATAAAAATAACTAAAGCTAAAGACATTGCCCAGCTAGCATTTATGAAGAAACAAATCGCAAAAGGAATGATGAGAACAAATCGCAAAAGCGTCAATAACATCGCCATGAAATTGTTATTCCTCGATCATGATTATTCAAAAAGGCTTGATACAGATTCTTCGTTGGCAATACGACGTATGGCCTCCGCCAAAAGCGTAGATATTGAGGCGCGTTGAATTTTTTTGGACTCTGCTACGTCATGGGTCGCTGCAATTGAGTCTGTTGTTACTAATCGAGTTAATGATTGTGCGCCATTAATACGTTCAACTGCATTTCCTGAAAGGACGCCATGGGTCACATAAGCCGAAACGCTTTTTGCGCCCTTTGCCATTATTTCATCTGCTGCGTTACACAGTGTGCCACCGCTGTCGACGATGTCATCAAACAGGATACAATGGCGATCGTTTACTTCACCAATGATATTCATCACTTCAGAAACACCTGCACGTTCGCGGCGTTTATCGACAATGGCAAGGGGACGATCATCAAGTCTTTTTGCTAATGCGCGGGCGCGCACGACGCCTCCAACATCAGGAGAAACAATCATAACATCACTCAAATCACCATTATAAGTTCGGCGAATGTTTTCTTCGAATACTTTCACAGCAAATAAGTTATCTGTCGGGATATCAAAAAACCCTTGAATTTGACCAGCATGGAGGTCAACCGTCAAAACCCGATCTGCGCCTGCTGTTGTGATGAGGTTAGCTACAAGTTTGGCAGAAATTGGCGTGCGAGGACCGGCTTTCCTATCTTGGCGGGCATAGCCAAAATATGGGATTACTGCCGTCACACGACTGGCCGAAGCCCGCGTTAGCGCATCAATCGTGATGAGGAGTTCCATCAAATTATCATTGGCTGGATTAGAGGTGGATTGTATGACAAAGACATCTTCGCCACGGACATTTTCTTCTACCTCGACAAAGACTTCGCCGTCTTTGAAGGTTTTAATCTCAGCCTTACACAATGCTGTCGAGAGCCGACCGCCAATATCTGCACTTAATTGGCGATTAGAATTTCCGGTGATCAGCTTCATCAGGGCCCCTCGATGGTCTGCTGCCTATTGTTCACGCGCGCTTCATGACGATTTTTTCACTCTATTGCAAGTGAAAGAATGGTGTTGTGGTAAAGTTGATAAAATGGAGTAAGATACCCCCTATGATGGTGATCGCCCTTGGGGCCAATCTTGACCATAATGGATACTCGCCCGCGCATAATGTGCGTTTGGCTATGAATGTTCTTGACCGGTTATTTACCCTGACGAGAAGATCTGGCTTATATCAATCGCCTGCCTGGCCCGATCGTAAAGATCCCCCATTTATCAATGCAGTTGTGGTGTCTGATATGAAAGTGCCCCCGTCGACTGTTTTAAAGGCTTTGCATTCTACAGAAGCAGCATTCGGACGCCATCGTGAGCGTAAAAATGCACCGAGGACCATGGACCTCGATTTATTGGCGGTCGATGACATGATTATCCGGCCTGACCGGGAAGAGGGTATATATTTGCCACATCCGTCTATGGCTGAGCGGGATTTTGTTCTGGTACCACTGGTAGAGGTTCTACCGGATTGGGTGCATCCTGAAACTGGAAAAACCGCATTGCAGATGCGTGATTCGCTGGAACAGATAAACACTGTGTCCTATAGCGCCGAGAATGCAGCTCATTAAAATGAGGCATTCAGCATATTATTCCGAATTTTTGTAGAAGAGAGTAGAAAAGAAGAACGGTGCGAGGAAGATCTACTTGATCTTGCCTTCCTTGAATTCCACGTGCTTACGAGCAACCGGGTCGTACTTTTTCAGGACGAGTTTCTCAGTCATTGTGCGGCTGTTTTTCTTCGTTACATAGAAAAACCCAGTGCCAGCTGTAGAGTTAAGGCGTATTTTGACGGTGGTTGGCTTCGCCATGGGAAGTCTCCGAAAATTTTTGGTCCGCTAAATTCCACGGATAAGCGCCGGACAATAGAAAAAATCGCTCATCTGTCAAGCGGAATATTGGCGATTCTCTATGGTTTGAGCCCATATTTATGGTTCCATTAGGCCGCAAGCCAGCCACAAATCTTTCGGTCTATAATGACATCAAGTTCTGGTTTGGTTAGCTATAGCTATGTTAAGGCGTTGGTTAATGAGAATTACAGATTTCGGGATGCTTGCTTATTGGGGAGTAACTATTCTGATGGCGTTTTCCTTTATCTCTGTTCCAGGAGAATGGCTCTTTAAAGATTACCATTGACGCGCAAGTGGTGGCCTGGAACTGATCATTTCTACCGCTTGATGTGATCCTTTTTATCACCGGTCTATGGGCGCTCCATCTGGAAAAGCATAGCAACCTTCAAAGGAGAATCTGGGCAGCAATCTCGCTGACGCTAACCGTATAAAAGCTTAACCCTTAGCCACCAAGTGCAAAGTGGGCGCCTTGCTCAGGCCAGGCTTGTGCAACAAAAACGATGATTCCTGCGAGGGCCAGTGCAGGGCCAAAACGGATTAGGGTGTCGGCTTCGACATTTTTTCCTCGTATTGCAGCAAAACCCACAAAGCCTAAAGCGCCCACTGATGCGATGAGTACAATTGGAGCAAGGGCAGGCCAGCCACACCAGGCTCCAAGGGCTGCGAGAAGTTTGGCGTCTCCCATGCCTAATCCTTCGCGACCGCGAATGCGTTCATAGTAAAAAGCAATCAACCAGAAACTTCCATAACCAGCGATGGCTCCAATGAAAGCCTCGGGCCGTGAAGCAAATCCACCGATGCTCCCAATCGCGTTGACCAATAAACCAAGTTCTATCAGGGGAAGGGTTAAAGCGTCCGGGAGATAGCCTGTTTCAAAATCGATCGCCCCAAGGACAATTAGTGTCCACAAGTAGAGCGCGGCGACAAGGGCGCTCAGGTTCCAGCCGAAAAGCGCAACACTGATTATAGCGGCCAGTGCACCAAGCGCTTCAACGACAGGGTAGCGCAGAGGAATTTTCGCTGAACAATCTGCGCATTGTCCCTTCAAAATCAGATAGCTTAGGAGGGGAATATTGTGCCAGCTTTTGATCTGACTGTTGCAAGATGGGCATTGAGAACGCGGGCCCCAAAGCGATCCCCGAGGTTGTTCGGGCTCAATAAGTTTCCATATTGCCGGCCCGCGAAATATGAGCACGTTTAAAAAGCTCCCAACCACCAGTCCGAGAAGGGCAATAAGGGCCAGATTCGCAATGTCAGGGCTTGTGAATTTCATCATGACAAGCAATCACCCGGTTCTATAGTAAAAACAAGAGATCGCTGGAAAGCATCTGCCCAAAACCCAAGGTGAGAAGTCATAAATGTTACTATCTGTTAAGGGGCTAGTCGTGCCCTGTATTCATAAAT
>CAZGVP010000354.1:0-3471 GCA_964529135.1 uncultured Caulobacterales bacterium
ATAGTTCAGAGTAGTTTATTGATGGTGAAATACAATAATATAGAATTCGCAAAACGCCACCGAATATAACGCTAGAAAAATGGACCGCCCAAACTGAAGGTGTGAGTACAGATGGGTCAATCACATTTACAGCTCGGTTAGGAAATAGGGATGTAGTGAAGGCAATACTGGGGCCAAGCCCGGAAAAGATTCATGATAGAGGTATTTTTGGCGTTAGCTCTTTGCCATCGCCCCGATTGCGCCACCGACAGTCATGCCCAGTGCCAGGCAAATGCCCGTCCACAAAACTTCATCGCCAGTAAACGCCCCGACTACGAGACCTACGGCCATGCCAATTGCGCCGCCAAAGGCAAGTCCTTTGCGTAAATCCATCATAAATCTTCCTTTTGGTTTTTAAGCAGTACATTGCTTCCTGTTGGCAATGCTGAATGGGTTTTAGGGCGCAGTCGCGTATAACGAGCGCTCACCAGAACAATGGCGAGCCCTAAGCTCACAATGGCGGCAGGCTTGGAAAACGCGGCTGGTGCAGTGAGGTGAGACAAGGCAAACCCGGCTCCACCGAGAAACAGACAGGTTCCCGTAAACCGTCGAAAGCGTTCTATTTGTTCCTGATCCGGCTGTGCAGAGACGATCGGGCTGAGAGTCTTTGGTATATAATTGGCCAGCGTCATAATGATAATGCCGACAATAATCCCCCAAATTTTGTCCAGAACACCAAGGTTGACAATGTTGAAGGCGCCAAGTGTGTCCAGCATGAAAGACCCCAAAACGGCAGTGCCACCTGATAACAAGCTGATGGCAAACAGGATCTGTTCGTTTTTTCGATATGTAGAGAAGGGATGAACCCATTCAAGGAGTGCAGAAAATCCCCATAGGAATGAAAGCGCGGCCACTGGTATGGCCAGGGACACAGTGTCAATTCTCTCGCTTGATACCCCAGATTGAAACACAAGAACGAACCCGGCGATTGCGAGCGTGGCTCCGGCAAGAATGCCGATTGCCGTTGACAGGGATCGATAGGTCATCATGACTTAGGCTCCAATTTTGCGCGGCGGGCCCCACTGGGGGGCACAGTTGGTTCCACTGTTAGCCCGAACGTTTGTGCAAACCCGAACAGCGCTTCTTCCAACACCGACAGTTTGATCCGATAAATAATCCGTTTACCAATCTTTTCACCTTCAATCAGCCCAGCCCCTTTCAAGACAGCGTAATGCGCAGACATTGTTGGTTGGGAAAACGCAAAATGACTTCCCAATTGGCCCGCACTCATGGGTTTTTCTTTGAGAAGCTCAAGTACGCGTCGCCGCGTCGGGTCCGCTATGGCTTTAAAGACAACATTCATATAGTTATATAGCTATATGAATATGTATTGTCAATCTCGTCCGCTTTATTCTCCCTTTTATCGCATATGGGCCAGCAACCGGTGGCGCTATTGGCAGGCTCATGATGTTTGTAAAATTGACAGACGTGACCGGAGCGCACCACGATCGCAGAGGCACGCGTCAGCCGTTTATTCAGGCGTGTTCAATATTCTCTCATGCTTTGCGTTTGTATTATGTTGAGTTTATTGACCTGCTTGTGACGGTATTGCCATTAAACCATCAAGCTCAGCGCGATCTATCAGGAGGCCGTTTTTGAAAACAGCCTCAATAGAACTGACATTGCGAATGTTGATCAAAGGGTCGGCATTTAACAGGACAAGGTCCGCGGTCATAGTCGGTGCGATAGCGCCGGTTTCATTTTCTATGCCGAAGAAAACTGCAGGGACATGTGTAGCTGCACCAATGGCGGTAAGCGGCGATAATCCGGCATCCACTAATGCTACCAATTCTTCATGCAGGCTTGCTCCTGGTGTCTGAAAGCCAATCGGTGCATCGGTTCCTGCCATGATCAGTACACCTCTCTTATCCAGGCGCTTGATGATATCGTGCATCCATGCGTCCAGGGCAAGGGCGGCGTCACTTGGATCTGTTGGCCAGAACCTCTTCCATAAACTCTGCCATGATTGTGTTATATCAGGTGGCATCAGAGCAAAACTTTCTCGATAGCTTGCATTGGCGAATATTGGTTTTACTGCGAAGCGATTGCCAGCCAGCGTTGGAGTCTGGATGATGCGATTTTCAACCAATAGCTCAATAGCCTCATCACAAGCTGTTTGGTCCTGGGCGGCAAGTGCGTTGGGGCGTTGCAGGTTATGGATGGTTCCGCGAAGCGCGCCAGCATTGGGTGCATCATTTTCTGAAATCAAATCGCGTCGCTCTTGCAATAGTGCCTCTCGATTGCTGGCGCATGCGAACTCAAGATTGCGCAAGTGCTGCATGTCGTCAATATCGCCTGCAGTATTTCTCAATGTTGTAGAAAGTGGCACATGGGCCGCGACAGGTAGGCCGTGGATTTTCGCGCGTTGCGCAATGGCAGCAAACACATCTGGCGGCAGCATTTCATAAGCCTTAACAAAATCAACGCCCGCTTTCGCAAGTTTATCGACATGTTGCTTTGCTTCCTCAATATTTGAGATGCCTACGGAAAGATTAGCGAAAAACCTGGAACTTCCATCATAGACGCGCAAAGGGCCATCAAGAAGGGGCCCCGAGATATAAAGATTGGGAGCTTTTTTATCAGTTATGGCGATTTGCCTTGCTTGCGCCAATTGATCTAAATGGCCGCCAATATCTCTGAGTGAGGTAATGCCGTGGGCAATCGCCAGCGGAAAAAATGTTTCGTGATTAATCCCGTCGGCATAGGTGAGGTGCACATGACCGTCCCATAATCCGGGAATGAGATATTTTCCGGTGCCATCAATGTTGGTGAGTGTGGCGGGTTTGTATTTTTTCAAAAACCTGTTGCCCGCATCTGATGACACGGCTTCGATGTTATTATCGGCGATAATAACATCAACATTTTGCCGGACACCATTGACTGCATCAATGGTTGTTACGTTTTCGATGATAGTGATTTGACGGTCATCATGGGTTGGTGCGGCGCAAGCGGTGAGGCTGATGGCAACAAGTGTTACAATCGTTTTGTAGACGCGCTGTACTACGTTAGGCATAGATGCCACCATCCTGTAATCCACTGCAAAGACAAGTTCAGCAATAGCGTTTGCAACGATGTGGGCTTTTCTCACATGCGGTTGATGGCCTTCATCCGGAAAATCCACGACTTCGATGTTTTTCACCTCTTGTCTCAATTCACGTCGAAGCGATACCAACCCTTTCGCATTTTAGCGGAAATTAAAGGGACGAAACATGAGCCCGATATCAGCTTGATCGTAACACATATAATTGGCTTCCGACACATTCGTTTCTTAGAGGCAAGGCGCTTTGACCATCTAGAAAAACGCAATTTTCCAAATTACTGACCCACTACCCTTAATTTGGTGAACTTGGCTTGCCGTTGGTTTTTCTGTTATACTCTCTACTCTGGCTCATATGGGCCAGCGATTGGTGATGAGGGGATCGGCAGGGTGAC
>CAZGVP010000355.1:0-3463 GCA_964529135.1 uncultured Caulobacterales bacterium
CCTGATGGGGTTGCCAATTCTGCCGGTGGTGCCGCAATGGCGCCAACATTTGCTATGGGGCCAACAGGAGCTGCGGCTTTATTTGAAGGAGCCTCCAAAAGCTTTGCTGATGTCCGCAAGCTTGCATCGGAACAGAAAGCCGATAATCCTGTGAAAAGCTTTGCTCTGCCACAATCAGCGACATTGCGTGGCGGCGGTATAGTCGAGGACCTTGATAGCCCGAATGTGGTCGGTATTATTGAGGGCAACGACCCAGTTTTGCGCAAGGAAGTTGTTGTGCTGAGTGCTCACCTTGATCATGTGGGTAATCATGAACCCCGGAATGGTGGAAGCGACTATATTCACAATGGTGCGCTGGATAATGCAATGGGTGTTTCAACCATGCTGGAGGTTGCTCGGCGGTTTCAAAGTGGAGAACCGCCACGTCGTACAATTGTTATCGTTGCAGTTACGGCTGAAGAGAAAGGTTTGATTGGGTCTGACTATTACGCCAATTTCCCTACGGTTGATGTGGATAAAATCGTTGGTAATGTCAATCTTGATATGCCATTGGTTCTTTATCCGTTTACAGATGTTATCGCTTTTGGAGCGCAACGTTCAACGCTTGGCGAGACGGTTAGGGCTGCTGCAGCGAAAACCGATGTAGAGATTATCGATGATCCTTGGCCGAACCTGCGTTTGTTCACGCGTTCAGATCATTACAATTTTGTGCGCAAAGGTGTGCCGTCTGTGTTTTTATTCCTGGGTACAGGCAATGGTGGGGAAGAAATCTTCAACAACTTTATGGCAACAAACTATCATCGACCAACAGATGATGTGTCTCTTGATATCCATTGGAATGATGCAGCGCGCTTTGCGAATCTGAACTATCTTATCGCAAGGGAAATAGCCGACGCTGATGAGGCGCCGAAATGGAAAGAGGGCGATTTCTTTGGCGAGATTTTCGGCCGGAAATAGGCTGCATGTAATCAGTTTGATATATGGAAATTAGAAGAGCATCCGGGTAGAGTCGGGTGCTCTTTTTTATACTGAAGCTTGGTTCGCTAAAGCTCATATGGCCTATTGCTTGCTGGTCATCAAAATTTTGGTGATTGCGCGATAAACGTTGCTGATTTGTTTCCAGCCTTAGAGAAGAGCTTTTCTGGCAGACATTTGGTGCGGAGCTCTTTGGTTTGCATATTAACAAACTCTTCATGATTTCCTTATCAGTTTAGTCATTATGGCAACACATTGTTCCTTTTTTACATTTTGTTCTTTTTATGTTCTATTTTGGATGTGCAATAAATTCGCGTAAATCCAGTTTAGCCCGTATTTTCACTTTGACGTACCGTGATTTCCCGTGATATCCCGTTATTGACCATTTTTTGGTCGGCTTCAGGTTAAACGGAGGAATTAGAGTTGAGTATGCGCGGTGCAGAGGCCATGTTTTTGGGCTCCCATACCAACAAGATCGATAAGAAGGGTCGTATTGCGACGCCTGCGGAATTCCGCAAGGCGCTTGATACTGATAGCTTCAATGGTTTTGTCTGCGTACCTTCGCTCACCGGCCCCTATCTCGATTGCGGTGGCCTTGATTTGCTGGTGCGATTTCAAGCGATGATTGATGCACTGGATCCGTATGACCCCGATCGCGATGATCTTGAAATTGCAATTATGGGGAGGGCAAGAAAACTATCTTTTGATGGTGATGGTCGGGCGATCTTGCCACAAATTTTGCGTGACCATGCAGGGGTAGAGGATGAGGCGAGTTTTGTCGGGCGTGGTTCTTATTTTCAAATTTGGAAAGCATCGGATGTGAAAGAGCGGTTTGCTCAAGCACAAGTGCGCGCTAGTGAACGCCGGTTTGTGTTGAAGAGCCAACCAATAGCCCCCACCGGCTCTATTAAACCGGGGAATGCTCTATGACACATTCCCAACCCCCAATCCGGAACCCAGTCCAAAATCCTGCACATATTCCTGTGATGCTTCATGAGGTTTTGGAAACTTTATCGCCGCGAGATGGTGAGGTATATGTTGATGCTACGCTGGGTGCCGGGGGATATACCAGGGCAATTCTTGAGAAGGCAAATTGTATCGTATACGGATTTGACCGTGACCCACGTGCGATAGCGGCAGCTACTGCCTGGGCGGGGGCATATGGTGATCGTCTGGTGTTAATAGAAGCGCCATTTGCGGATATGGAAGAGGTGCTTGCTGAGCGCGGTGTTAGCAAAGTGCATGGAGTGGTTTTTGACCTTGGAGTTTCTTCCATGCAATTGGATGAAGCTGATCGTGGGTTTTCTTTTCAAAACGATGGACCTTTGTCTATGCGTATGGATGGTGGTAAACCAGATGCAGCTGATATTGTTAATTCTGCTGAAGCGAATGACTTAAAGGCTATCTTCCGAATTTATGGCGAAGAAAAACGCGCAAGTGCATTGACCAAGGCAATCACCCGGGCCCGAGATAAGACGCCATTTGTGTCTACAAAAGCTTTGGCAGACATAATTGAGGCGGCAAGTCCAAACCGGTATGCCGGTAAGGGAAAAGCAATCCATCCAGCTACTCGTGTTTTTCAGGCGCTGCGTATTTTTGTAAACGATGAACTTGGTCAGTTGGCTAAGGCATTGGTGTCTGCTGAAAATTTATTGACGAGTGGTGGCCGTCTTATTGCGGTTAGTTTTCATTCGCTGGAATCGCGGATCGTTAAGAGGTTTTTTGCTGACCGTACTGGTGCTGCATATACGACATCACGCCATCAGCCATTGGTATCTACGCCACCCGCAACATTCGATATTTTTTTTCGAGGGCAAAAATCGCCTTCGGTTGAAGAGGAAGCCAATAACCCACGGGCGCGATCTGCCTCGATGCGTGCAGGGTTACGTACCGATGCCGCTCCTCAGGTGAGAGACCTTTCTTTTGCCGGCTTACCATCTCTTAGTTTGTCTAGTGTCTTCCATTCTGTAACACCGTTTTGACGGAGATTAATTCATGCTGCGTATTGCAACCCTATTATTGTGTATTTTATTGGCTGCAGCAGCAGCTGGAAGATATCGCGCTGAAGTGTCAGTTCGAGAAGCTCGTGATGAAATTAATCGACTTCAAGTAGAAAAAGAAGATGAAACAAGGAGGATTCAGGTATTACGTGCTGAGCTTGCGTGGCTAGAAAGCCCGGAGCGTCTAGCAAAAATTGCGAAGGAACAAACGCAGTTGGTTCCTGTCAGTGGTCGGCAGATCATCGGTAGTGCAGAATTTATTTCTGTGTTCAGTAATGAAAAAGCAGATGTCCAAGCATTGCGACTGAGTTGGTCAACTAACCCAACGTCAGAGCAACAACTATCGCAAAATACTGTTTTAGATAATCAATCCTCAAAAAAGTAAGTGGATGCATTGGTGAAGTTTCGGTTTGGCAAAAAAAGAAAACCTAAAGCGTATGTAATTGCCACTTCAAGTCGGCAAAATGTGATGCTTCATGCCTGTGATC
>CAZGVP010000356.1:0-3454 GCA_964529135.1 uncultured Caulobacterales bacterium
AGTCACTCCCTCGCCTGGCTCGCTAATCAACGATAGAGAACCGCCATGCAGTTCCGCCAGAGACGAGGCCAACGCCAAACCAAGACCAGTGCCACCTGCACCACGCACCCCGGCACCAGAAACATCAGTATAACGCTTACCAAGTCTCGCTAATTGTTCTTGGCTCATCCCAATGCCACTATCCTCGACCACAAGCTCCAGCTGGTCGTCATTCTTTCTCTTCACCTGTACCTTGATGCCACCATCACTGGTAAATTTTACCGCA
Organism: uncultured Caulobacterales bacterium; assembly: GCA_964529135.1. Classification (GTDB taxonomy): domain Bacteria; phylum Pseudomonadota; class Alphaproteobacteria; order Caulobacterales; family Parvularculaceae; genus CALLPQ01. The sequence goes on from CAZGVP010000356.1 coordinate 266, forward strand.
TTCGATAAAAGGTTGATCATAATTTGACGAACTGCCTGCACATCCAACAAGCTATCATCAACCTGTTCAGCACATATCTCTAGTTTCAAACCAGCTTCATCCATTTGCGGACGAATCATTTCGGCACACTCTACTGAGATATCCGAGAAATTGCCGAGTATGGGTTTTACCTGATATTGGCCAGCATCGATCTTTGCCAGATCGAGCACTGAAGTTACAAGGCCCATTAAATGTTCACCAGAAGTGTAAATGTGGTCTACATAATCTTGATATCTGGGGTCTCCAAGTGAACCAAATGTCCGCTCACGCATCGCATCTGAAAACCCGAGAATAGCATTCAATGGTGTTTTCATTTCATGACTGAGATCAGCCAGCCTTGATGAATCAAATGCCATCACACCAACTTTAGCTTTGGCGATGTTTTCATCCTTTGACGCATTCATAACTTGATCTGGCGTCTCACTACCACTTGCAGATGGCGCTTCATGTAAAAGCATGGAGATAGTGCCATCATTATGAGCCTGCACTCTGGCAGTATAGTGTAGGAGAACGCCTTCGGACGAATGAAATGTTAACTCGATCCGCCGCACTACAGATTGCCGGCGTCCGCCTGATGGTCGTTTGGAACGACGCACATAATTCAACATTTCGGCTAACCGGTCCTGGTCCTCTCCAGATAGCAGCCTGTAAATAGACAAGTCTTTTAGACTTTTGCGCGACCGTCCAAGAATATCTGGAACATTTTGAGACACCTTTACCATACGATTACGCCGGTTAAGCTTGATCATCATCTCACCAGCACCCGGTTCCCAGGACATACTATCCCCAGTAGGCAAAATTGTTGCTGCTGTTGCCTTTAGAAAATTCAGCATATTATCCATTTCCATTTGCTGCCATCCAGAACATCATATCCGTTTTGGAAGCGAACCAATCCTTTTAATGCACTGAGTCGCAGGAATACCCATTATCGACAGGCAGACTTTGGAGATCCTGTTGCAGAGCACCGATTCTGTTGTCCCAGAGTGACATGCCGGTTCTTAACAAATCATAAACTATTCACTTGGGCTCATCCCTTCCAAACCTCAAAACTCGCCTGACCCCCCTGATCCAACAAAGATTTCATAGTTTTAAGCGCTATGATGGGTCGAATTTATGGCAAATGCAGTTAAAGTAGATAATGCTGCTTTTAATGGTAGGGTTCTAAAACGGTGATGATGTAAAATCAGATGGTATTTTGATATGCATCATCGAGTTCTTGGTTGGTAAGTTTTTCTGATTTGGAGTATTTTTATGTCGCGTAAACAACCGCTTAAGGTTGAATTTGGAACGATCAAACGAGCCAAATATGCTGTAATTTTAGGGCTAGTCACTATGATTAGCGCTGGTGCCGACCCAAAAATGCAAGTGGCGCAAGCCAGCACCAAGGTCAATACACTAACCATAGCAACCACAAACAGCCTTGATGGTGAAGAGACAATCACCAAACCCGAACCAACTCCACTAGAATTAAGAGCTCTCGATTACATACGGTTTCGGCAAGACATTACCGAGATTGAAGCCATGCCTTTTGATAATGAAGGCATTACACGTAACGCTCATAGACGGCTGGGTGCGCATGAAAGCTGGTCTCTTTCTTCAGCCTGGATGGCTTATGCAGCCCTTATAGCTGCTGACACGCCCGGTTTTGCTGAAGCCATGCAAGCAGAACTGCGCGGTGAAAACGATATTCCCACTGAAAAAAAGAAAAAACGCAAAAAGAAGAAAAAGAAATCAACGGAGATGGATGAGGCCGAGCTAGTGGCTGCGAAAGCTAAATTTCTAGCAAAACTCTCAGCAAACCCACGCTATCCACGCACCATGCCGGGCGCTGATAAAGCCATCACCGCCATCATGGAGATGGCCTTAAATGATAGCTTGCGGATGTCCTCGCTTGGTGAGAATTTTAAATCACAAGCTTACTCCATGCAAAAAACCCGTTGGGGGAAACGTCGTCTATCCTCCGCTCAAACGCGACTTGGAGAGGCGGAATCTTATCGTAACTCCAGACCGGGTATGGCAATACCACAGTTTGCAAGAACCAATATACAAGGAGTTACTCAACCAGGCGTTGCCACATCAGATGCATATAACTGGTCTACAGCTTGGGGGTATCCATCCTCAATTTCATATAGCCACGCCTCTGGCTCAACCGCCATTATGGACCGCATTCTTAATCTAGCCGCTCGCTATGCAGTGGGATCAGTAAACGATCGTGTCGTTGCTGCTTATGCAAAAAACAATAAATCAGAGCAGTGTCTTTCTATTTCTAAATTAACCCTAAACCAATGCATCGCTGCCACTCGCACACCTTACGAAGAAGCATTTTGCCTCGGCGAACACGCTCTCATTGATATTGCAGACTGTCTGGGCTGGATCGCCGCCCCTTAAAAATACAGAATCAACAGATACAGGCTCAAAAATAAAAATAGACCACCAGGGTTGATAATCCATGTTTGCATCATGAAATGCACCTATAGACAGGTGAGCAGGCAAATAATGATTCTGAATTTTTGCTTGTTGATGAGTTTATTAACAACATTTGAGTTCATGAACGATGACGACTTTTGAAAATATTGTAGATGATTTCACATTTCTTGATGATTGGGATGATCGATATAAATACTTGATCGATCTTGGCCGCTCCCTGCCCGACTACCCTGAATCTGCGCGCGATGATGCACACAAAGTAAGAGGGTGCGCCAGTCAGGTCTGGCTAACCCATGATCTGGAAAACATAGACGGTAGAGTTATTGTAAACCTCTTTGCAGATAGCGACGCTCATATTGTGAGTGGTTTAGTCGCTATTTTATTGACACTATATTCCGGCAAAACCCCGGACCAAATTTTATCTATTGATCCGACTGAAACACTAAAGCCGCTTGATCTTAATGATCATTTGACGCCGCAACGTTCAAACGGGCTTGCCTCAATGATTACCGTCATCAGAAAAATCGCAGAGAAAAACACTGCCTTAGCCTGACTGCAATATACCCGCATGATAGTATGTGCTGACCGATAACCAGTTTCTATACAAATCAATTAATCTTCTCTCGAATTCTTTTTCAAGAAAACTTATTTGCTGTTCAAAAAGAGGCGCATCTCTTCTGTCCTCGATAATTCGACACGAATGACTAATAGTCGATCGATCAC
>CAZGVP010000357.1:0-3449 GCA_964529135.1 uncultured Caulobacterales bacterium
GATACCATTTGAAAATTATTTCTCAAATAATAGTGTTTATTAAAATATTTATCTTAAATACCTCTGGTCGAGGAATGCAATCTTAGTTAAATAAGTCGAAAGTTGTGCTTGCGGTTCTAATAAAAGCCAGCTAAAAAGACTAAGCCGTAAGGTGGCCACCGTAGATAACCCCCAATCGTTTACGCAGGTTGCTTTGCGGCTTCTTTTTTGCCCTCTCCATAAATTTACAATAACCATCCCGCTCTGTCCTTGTCATTGCGCGATTCATGAGGCATGGTCCGCCGAATTATCTAAGAATTATAGAGGTTGGGTCTCTAAAAATGCTTGAGGGAGGCATCATTGGCATATTCACGAAAATACCTATTGGCTGGTGTATCAATTTTCGGCGCGCTTTATTGCAATAGCGCCAATGCACAGGAAACTGAGGCAACGATTCGCGCCTACGCGGCTGGATACAAAGCGGCATTTACCTGTAGCGCCACCTTTAACGCCGGTAAAAACCTCGACCAAATCGCGGCGCATGAATTGACGGGTATTTATCCGCTGGTTGCAGAAACAGTTGCCGCCCTGCCAGCAGCCCAAATTGATACAGAGAACAAACGCGTTTCCGTCACTTATAATGACACCATGCCACCACGCGTGTCACAGTGGCGGGAGCATCTGGGCTGCGTTCAGCTACCGACAGGATCAACGCCTGGGGAAATCAATGAACTCCTGCCGCGTATCGATGTCGCGAAACCAGAACGAGATGACAATGCGCCATGGCGGGAGCATGCACCGATCAATGGCTCCAGTGGTAACGCCAAATTAGACAAAGTAATCGCGTCATCATTCCGCGGCGATGGTTTTAATAATGCTTACGGTGAAAACGCCTTTACCACAGCTGTTTTAATCTCAACACCCGATAAGATCATCGCTGAGAGCTATATTGACGGTTACAACATCCATACGTCTCAGCGTACCTGGTCTGTCGCTAAAAGTATTGCCGCAACGGTAATCGGCGCAGCTGTTGAAGACGGCACCATCGACCCGAAAGCATCAGCGCCAATTGCCGACTGGCAAAGCCCTGGTGACCCACGCCAGAAAATCACCCTTGAAAACTTGCTTCAAATGGGTTCTGGCCTGGACAGCAACCGCGCCGGCAACCGCACTGACAGACTATATATCGGCGGTGGCCGTGTGCAGGACACATCAACCCGTACAGCCTTGGAGGCAACACCCGGTAGCCGATGGAAATATGCGAACAATGATACATTGCTTGCTGTGCGTGCGCTCAGGGGTGCTATGAATGATGATCAGGCTTTCCTAAAATTCCCGTTTGAATCGGTTCTCTATAAAATTGGCATGAATGACACCAAACTGGAAACCGACTGGGGTGGTGACTTTATTCTATCGAGCCAAGTATGGACAACTGCACGCGATATGGCCCGCCTTGGTATTTTATACTTGAATAACGGCATCTGGAACGGTGAACGTATTATACCAGAAAACTGGGCAAGCTATGTGGCGGCACCAGCGCCTGCACAGCCACTCAACGAGAGCACACCCGGTTATGGGGCCCAGTTCTGGCTCTATAATGAGCGTTTCCCCGAACTCCCGAATGATGCCTATGCAGCGCGCGGCAATCGCGGCCAGCATATCATGATTATACCGTCAAAGAATTTGGTTATCGTACGACGCGGATATGACCCCGCAAAGCCAGGTGGCTTCCAGCTTCATACTTTCACCAAAGACGTTTTAGACGCGCTTGAGAAATAGTAGTAAAGTCCATGTACAAATCCCTCATTGTTATCGATGACTTCATGAAAAAGCCCGATGTCCTTTGGGACCTCGCGGTGAACGCTGAATATTCAGACATCCATCCAGACTCTGAATATCCGGGGCGGAACAGTAAGTATCCTCAAGTAATTGACGGATTGGATGAGGCAATTTCCAATATTGTCGGTGAAAAACTTGTTAGCATTCCTACACAAGGAACATCACAGGCCAAATTCCGAATAACATTGGACGGCGAAGAAGGAAATGGCGGCGTTCATATCGATAACTGTCACTGGACGGCCATCTTATACCTTACCAAACCTGAAAACTGTCAGGGCGGCACAGACTTCTTTAGACACAAACCGACTAATACTGAGCATGCCCCTTTGGTCTCTGATGATTTGGAGAAGTTTGGCTTTGAGAAATATGATGATGTTTGGGACAAGCTTATCAATGTAGATGGTAAAGACCCAAACAAATGGGAACGAACCGGAACCGTTCCCATGCGCTATAATCGTTTGGTTTTGTTGAGGCCTTGGCAATGGCACAATGCAACACCCGGCTTTGGTACGACCATAGAAAACGGTCGGCTAATTTATATGTCTTTTTTGAATAATCCGAACGGTTTATCGATCAATCAATAAGAGTTCACGCAAACACCAAATATAACAACATTACAGCGACGCCTAAGACAAAACCTCCAAATCCAGCCAATATGATCCACAATCCAAAGTCTCTGACATGAACGGGTGCCAGGTCGTCGGGCTGGAGTTTAGGGACTATCGACAGGTCGGCGCTTTTGATCTCAAGAACTGCCGCTAGACCAAGAACCGTCTCGTTTGACGCCGTTCCAAACTTTTCAACCCGCTGTATGGTGCGAAGTGATACCTCACATGCGTCGGCGAGATGCTGTTGAGTCCAGCCTTTCCCAACCCTGAGGTTTTTGACATATTTTCCATTCACCTCCATCGCACTAACCCGCAAGTCCAGAAAACATATAAACTGAAACACTAAGTCCAAGTGAAGGCGCTGGCACAGAATATATGATTAGATCTATTGTTGCTTCGATACATTCACGATCAAAAATTGGTAAATATATTCGGTTTTCAGAAGCTATGTCGATCATTTCAGCCTCCTCACCCAACAAGGTAATTCAAAAATTTACCGAAGGCATATCCAGCCCCTAGCCCTCCGGCAAAACACCCCAAGATCACACTGAGGACAAGCCAACGGGAACGTTTTTTACCCCTGATAGCAAGGGCATTGGTTTCTTCACCAATGATCTCAATGCCTTTAACAAGAATGCATTCTATCTCGCCGTTCGCCATTCCTCGAACTATAAACATCATTCGATAGACCTTACCGTTATGGTCAAAAACATGTTTTGAATTAAACCCAAGGCTTCTGAATTCAGAGACTTTTTCATCATTCACATAGACTGCTTCCATGCCAGTCCAAGCCGAACATCTTGCGACAATTTCGTCCTCACCATCTCTGAAATAATAGTAATAACCTTCCTTGAAGCTTGCTTTGGAATGCGATGTCCTGCTCATTGTGTACTCTTCTTTCGCTAAATTCTCGATTGTCATAACTCGGTCCTTTCTTGTCGCCGTTATATTTTCAGCGAGTGCTTGCTCGCATAATCGGTATTAAGGACCTTAAGCCTCATTTTTCTACGTCATGGATGTGAC
>CAZGVP010000358.1:0-3446 GCA_964529135.1 uncultured Caulobacterales bacterium
AAATATATTTAAACCTTAACATCTAAAATTGCATTTAAAATTGCATCAAAATTATCGAACACCATAAATGCTGGCCCATTTGCGCCAGCAGGGACAATGATTTTTCCGCGCAAATTGGGGTCATAACTGCCAATTAAAGGGGCCGCATTCGCAGCGATGAGGCCAGAAGCTGCCCATTCTACCAGTGCTTTTTTGGTACTGTTGGTGAGTGCGTAATCAAACCCGTCTGGCAAGATAACCTCAACGACTGTCGGGCTTTCATATCGATACCCCGATGCGGCGAGATAATTTGCTGTGGAGGCGAAGACATCACCTAGATTGCTCCAGATATCGCGCTTTCCATCGCCATCATGATCCACGGCATGAGAGAGATATGTGGTCGGAATAAATTGTGTATGCCCCATGGCACCGGCCCATGAGCCGCGCAATTGTGCACGGGTCGCATAATCGTTTTGCAAAATGTTCAAAGCGCCAATTAACTGACCACGGGCAAAGCCAGTGCGTCGTCCCTTATGGGCAAGGCTGGCAAGTACCCGAATCGTGTCGTGATTACCCATTACCGCACCATAAGCAGACTCTAGCCCCCAAATTGCGGTAATGACTGAAGGGACAACGCCGTATGCTTCGCCGACAGTTTCAAGCAGGATACGATTTTGTGCATAGTTTTTGCGACCATTGGCGACACGTGTCTCAGATACTGCACTGTCCAGATAATCCCAGATTCCGCGGGCAAATTCGGGTTGGTTGTCGAGTAACTCATAAACCTTCGGTTCCGGGCGCACGCCATTAAAGGCTATATCGAGAATATCGTTGCGAATACCAGTTGCGTTTGCTTCGGCGCGAAACCCTTGTAACCATTCATCAAAGGTGGGTTCTTGCGCGTTGGCAGGGGTAACGTTCATGGTCATTACTATGACGCAGAGAACCAGCAAGCGGGTGGTGGCTCTGGCGATAATAGTGTTAATAATATTCATTGTCATGAGGGCGGTCCTGTTCCAATTTAGAACTATTCTATCCCGGTTATTGCCTGCGACAAGTCTCCACTAAAAAACGGGCTATGATAAGGCGTGCCGGTGTTTTCCGCTGCATTTTAGCCGACCCATCCTTAAATTGATCATACCCCCATGGAAGGGAGCATGGTTTCGAGGTAATAAAGGTGGCTATACCTCAAAGAATTACGAAAAAGGGCTCTTTTAAATGATGAACCATGGAACCTTGGCAAGCGCTGCTATTATTGCCTCTCTATTGTTAAGCCTAGGGGCGAGTGCACAAACGCTGCCTCAAATAAACAAGATCACAGATCCGGAAAAGCTATCATTGGCAGCGGGATATAAGGCGACATTCACCTGTTCTTCTTATTTTCATGCAGGACGTAACGTCGAGCAGATTAATGGCGATGAACTGCACCGGATTTATCCAGGCTATCGTGATGCATTGGCGCAACTGCCTGATGCGGTGATTGATGAGAGTAAAAAGACGGTTAGCGTAAAATATTCGGAGGGCCTCCCGTCCCGGGTTTCTATATCGCGCTTTGGATTTGGCTGCTCTCAACTTCCAACTGGAACCGCAGTGACGACCGGATCAGTTGAACTCGTTACTGACGAGGCTGGACTGGTCAATAGTGTGGATGAGGGCAGGGATGGTTTAAAACGTATTGACTGGCCTCAAGGTGATAAAATCAAAGGCCGTCTGTTTACCAAAACTAAAGACGGCCGTGCCTTGCGCGATCAGGTGGGTATTGCTTTTGACCGTAAGACCTATGGGGAAGCAACCGAAACCACTGCGGTTCTTATTGTGCGTGATGGGAAGGTTATTGCTGAGAAGTACCGCGATGGTTTTAACAAACACACGCCGCAACGTACGTGGTCCGTTGCTAAATCGATAGCCGCCAGCATTATCGGTGCAGCGATTGAGCAAGATAAAATCGATCTTATGGACAAATCTGTAATCGAGAACTGGTCCTCGCCCAATGATCCGCGTGGTGAGATTACACTTGAGAATATGTTGCACATGGCAAGTGGGCTTGATAATGGCCCACGCGGGAACCGCACAGATGATATATATTTTGGAGGAGGGCGCGTGATTGATCATGCACAGACACGCCGGTTGATCGTAACGCCAGGTTCACGATGGTATTATGCTAATAATGATACCATGTTGGCCATGCGTATGTTGCGCGAGAAAATGGCAGATGATGTAGCTTTTTGGAATTTCCCATTTAACGAAGTATTACATAAAATTGGTATGCACCATACTTTTCTTGAAACCGACTGGAACGGAGATTTCATACTTTCCAGCCAAGTCTATACAACGTCGCGTGATTTGGCGCGGTTAGGGCTACTCTATCTCAATGACGGTGTTTGGAATGGCGAACGCATTCTGCCTGAATGGTGGAGTGATTATGTGGTGATGCCAGCACCAGCGCAGCCCCCATTGCGCGCAAATGGCACGAAGCGTTTTGGTTATGGCGCGCAATTCTGGTTGCTGGGTGGGTTTGCTGGGTTACCAGAAGATGCCTATGCAGCCCTTGGTAATCGTGGTCAACATTTGGTGATTATTCCGTCTAAAGATTTAATTATTATCCGTCGTGGCTTTGATGATAATGGTGGTGCGCAATTTGATATTGCACAGTTTGCCGCTGATATAGTGGCAAGTTTGGAATAATTTTAGAAAATTATACAGGGTAACCTCATTCGCTCCAGTTATTCAGCAGTGGGCTCCTAAACTGAACAAATGGCCGTTTTCGCCAGCGTCACTTTGGATGCTGGCGCGCGGCCCAGTTTTTCTGAAATCCATAGGCTGATCTCGATCATGGCTTCGAGGTCAATGCCAGTCTCAAAGCCGGATCCTTCTAGCATATAGAGGACATCTTCACTGGCGACATTGCCTGATGTGCCTGGTGCATAAGGGCAGCCGCCTAAACCGGAAACGGAACTGTCAAATACCCGCACGCCCTCATTAAGGGCGGCGTGGATGTTGGCAAGTGATTGTCCATAGGTATCATGAAAATGCCCGGCAAGAACCGAAACAGACATCTCACTGGCTACAGCGCGGATCATTTCTTTGGTTTTACCTGCTGTTCCAACACCAATCGTATCGCCCAGGGAAATTTCATAACAACCCATAGCGTGAAGAGCTGTGGCAACGCGCACAACATTAGCAATGGGAACATCCCCTTCGTAAGGGCATCCGAGAACGCAGGAAACATATCCTCGTACACGGATATTGTCTTTGCGGGCTGCCTCAATGACAGGGCTAAATCGTTCCAGGCTTTCGGCAATGGAAGCATTGATATTTTTTTGGCTGAAGCTTTCAGATGCGGCGCCGAAGATTGCGACAGTATCCGCGCCAGCGGCTTTTGCCCCCTCATAGCCTTTGAGGTTTGGTGTTAGAACAGGATAAGAAATATTTTTTTCACGAGTGATTCCATTTAAAACTTCATCACT
>CAZGVP010000359.1:0-3414 GCA_964529135.1 uncultured Caulobacterales bacterium
TGGTGTGGTCGATCGCGTGCGTAATCAGATTTCTAATTGGAAAAATGAACTGGTTTCTCCAGCCCACGCTGAGCGCCTGGCTTTGACCAACCCAACCGAAGTGGCCGCCGCTAAAGTGTATGCTAAATATGAACGTTACTTGCAGGCTTGCAATGCAGTCGATTTAGATGACCTACTGTATCTGCCTAACGAACTGATGCGCAAGTTCGACAATGTACGTATAAAGTGGCAAGAGCGCGTTAAATTTATGTTGGTAGATGAGTATCAAGACACCAATGCGGCACAATATAATTTAGTAAAAACACTGGTAGCTGGGACTCACGGCAATGGTTTAACGGCTGTGGGTGATGACGATCAGTCGATTTACGCGTGGCGTGGTGCACAGCCTGAAAATTTGGTGCAACTTGAAAAGGACTTTCCAGCGCTGGAGCTCGTGAAATTAGAGCAAAACTATCGTTCAATGGGTCGAATTTTAGAGCTGGCAAATCACGTTATTCAAAATAACCCCCGCCCGTTTGAAAAGAAACTCTGGAGTGAATTGGGGTTTGGTGAACCAATCACGATTGTGGCCGCTGAGAACGATGAACGCGAAGCTGAAAAAGTGGTTGCCGGATTAATGCAGCACCGTTTTCAGCACCAAGCGCCTTACAGTGATTACGCGATTTTGTATCGAGGCAATCATCAGTCGCGCATGTTAGAACAAAAGCTGCGAGAGATGCATGTCCCATATTATTTGAGCGGTGGCATGTCGTTTTTTGACCGATCTGAAATAAAAGACGTGATGGCTTATCTTCGTTTAGCGACGAACCCTGATGATGACAATGCGTTTATTCGTGCAATTAATACTCCACGCCGTGGGATTGGGTCAGGAACGCTTGAGGCGCTAGCCGAGGTTGCTAGAGAAAATGGTTGCAGTCTATTCCGTGCTATTGGTTGCGGCAGTATTCATAAGCATCTATCGCCCAAACGTCAGGGGCCAGTGAAGCAATTCGAATATTGGTTAACCAGTATTATCGAGCGCTCAGAGACGGCGTCGCCCACCCGACTAATAAATTCCATGCTTGAAGAGCTCGAATATCAAGATTGGGTTACAAAGCAAAGCGCTAGTCCTGAACAAGCTGAGATGCGCTGGCGAAATGTTGAAGACTTGCTCAAGTGGGTGCGCTCGATCGCGAGTAAAGGAGAAGGCAAAACGTTGACCGATGTCGTGTCCGCAATAAGTTTGATGGGTATTTTGGAGAAGAGCGAAGACGAAGCTGATGCTAATGTGGTGTCGTTAATGACTCTGCATGCGGCGAAAGGGCTTGAATTTCCGCATGTCACGATTGTGGGTATGGAAGAAGAGATTTTGCCGCATCGAACCAGTATTGAAGATGATATGGTCGAAGAAGAGCGTCGCTTGTTTTATGTTGGTATAACTCGTGCGCAGTATGAACTGACTCTGTCTTACGCAAATCAACGCAAACGTTATGGAGAAATATTGGAGTGCCAACCTAGTCGGTTTTTAGACGAGTTAGATGAACAGCACATTGTTTGGGAAGACCGGCTGTCGGCTGATCCGGAGCGCCAAGAGGAAGTAGGGCAGGCACATCTATCTGCGATGCGTGCCCTATTAGGCTAGTTTGGTCACCGAATCAGAGTTAGTGACTATTTTTCTTCACATTTGATGATAAAAAAACTCGTTTTATCCGCGCCAAAATAGGCAAAACGCTTGACACATCTGTTACAATCGCGACCCATTATGAAAAATACTTCTATGCGTGCCTTTTTAAGCTGGTTTTCACCGCGTGGAAAGAGAACTAAAGTATTGAAATATTATTAGTATTTTGATTTTCTCAAAAAATTTTTAATTTAGTTGATTGATTCTCTTTAACTAGAGTAGGAGTGGGTATGGCCGACAGCCACGTAAATAAGCCTCATGATCAAGACCATGGTGCATCAGAGATGAGTGTTGAAGATAAGAAACGGAGACGTTTTTTAACTGGTGTTACAGCCGGTTTTGGCGCAATCGGCGGCGCATTCGCAGCCACGCCATTTGTCATGAGCATGTCTCCTAGTGAGCGAGCCAAAAATGCAGGTGCACCTGTTCAGTACGACTTTTCACGCATTCAAGATGGTCAAATGGTTAAAGTTGAATGGCGCGGTAAACCCGTTGTGATGCTTAAACGCACACCTGAAATGATGAAGGGTTTGGCTATTATTACTGACAACTTGGCCGACCCCGACTCTGAGCTTAGTGAGCAGCCTGAATACGCTCAGAATGAGGCGCGTTCGCGAGACAGTAAATCGGAAATGTTAGTGATGCTGGGAGTTTGTACGCACTTGGGGTGTTCGCCGGTAGAGAAACTGGCGATTGGTCCAGACCCTGAAATGGGTGATGACTCTCAAGGAGGCTTCTTTTGTCCGTGTCACGGTTCTAAGTTTGATCTCGCTGGTCGCGTTTATAAAAAAGTCCCGGCAACATCTAATATGCCTATACCGCCATACTCTTACGAAGACAATGTAATCACCATTGGTGAAGACGGAGGAGCTGCATAATGGCTATTCATCGTCACGATAATCATCAGAGCGCCAATGCGTTTATGGAATGGGTTGACCGTCGTTTGCCGGTCACTAAAGTTTGGAATGAGCATTTAACAGAGTACTACGCCTCCAAAAACTTTAATTTTTGGTATTTCTTTGGTTCATTGTCATTATTGATTTTAGTGATTCAGTTATTCACTGGTATCTTCTTGACCATGCACTACAAGCCGGATGCCGCCTTGGCTTTCGCCTCGGTAGAATACATTATGCGGGATGTGCCGTATGGTTGGTTGATTCGATATATGCATTCCACCGGTGCTTCAGCCTTTTTTGTGGTGGTTTACCTGCACATGTTTCGGGGAGTTATCTACGGGTCGCATCGTGAGCCGCGTGAATTAGTTTGGTTAATAGGCTGTGTTATTTTTGTCGCGTTAATGGCCGAAGCCTTTATGGGCTATCTACTGCCGTGGGGCAACATGTCGTATTGGGGTGCCCAGGTAATTATTTCATTGTTCGATGTTATTCCCTATTTTGGGCCAATGTTGACCGAATGGATCCGTGGCGACTTTGTCATTTCTGACGCTACACTAAACCGCTTCTTCGCTTTCCATGTAATTTTACTACCATTGATTTTGGTGGCGTTGGTATTTTTGCATTTAGTTGCACTGCATCAAGTGGGTTCAAACAACCCCGATGGGATTGATATTTTCGAGCACACAGATGAGAGTGGAAAGCCACTCGATGGCATTGCGTTTCACCCATATCATACGGTGAAAGATCTCATTGGTATTTGCGGGTTCCTTGTTATTTATTTTGGCATTATCTTTTTTGCGCCAGATTTCGGTGGCATATTCTTAGAAAAAGATAATTTTGCGCCAGCCAACCCCTTGC
>CAZGVP010000360.1:0-3414 GCA_964529135.1 uncultured Caulobacterales bacterium
ACCAGCCTGAAGGTTATCTCAAACTATACCAACCATGTTGCTCAAACGCCTGTTGATGAGGCGTTCAAAGCAAACACTTGGTCAAAAGAACAAGCAAGCGCTGCGTAATCTATCTGCGGCCCGCAATCTGTTTACGGTTGCGGGCTATCTGCTCACTTTATTCATTAACAGAAACATTCACTTAAGAGATTTCATCATGAACAAATTTTTAACATCAATAATCGTGGTATTTTTTATGCTTCCCGGCATGGCAAACGCCGACATAAATACGGTTGCTGTACAAGGCTATGACCTTGTGTCGTACCATCAAGGTGACGGCGTTCCTGTTAAAGGTAATGGCCATCATGTTGCATCATACAAAGGGGCATCATACCTTTTTGCAAGCGAAGCAAACCAAAAAGAATTCACTGCTAATCCAACCAAATACGTACCAGCATATGGTGGTTACTGTGCGTTCGGCATGAGTAAACGCAAGAAGTTTGTAGGTGACCCACTCGCTTACAAGATTGTGGACGGAACGCTTTATCTGAATCTTGATAAAGCCGTTCAAAAAATATGGCTCAAAGATGAGAGCGCGCATATTGCTGAAGCTGACAGAAACTGGACAACGGTTAAATCAATCCCCGCTTCAGAACTTTAAGAAAGCCACAGGCAGCCCTTTTGACAAGGGCTGTCACGCTTCCCCTCTGCTGTTCACTCTAAGAGAGACCTTACTATGACAACAAGTATTCCCCAAGCTATTGCACCAAGTCGCATTCTATTCGCCATGCTGCGTGTAAATGATTTAGATCGTTCAATCGCCTTCTATAAAAACATGCTTGGCATGATTGAACTCGAACGCGAGACTTTTTCCGATGCAAAATTCACCGCTGTCTATATGGGCTACGGAGAAAAAGACAAAAACACCGTTCTGGAATTAACAAACAACTGGAACAATGATGGTTACGAACAAGGTACCGCGTTTGGAAACATCACCCTCGCTGTTGATGATGTGTACGCCCTTGAATCTTTTCTGAAACATAACGGCGTAGAAATTCTGCGTCCTGCTGGTGAGTTATCAATATCTCCTGATGAAACCGGCAGAAAATATACTCTGGCGCATATCGAAGATCCAGATGGATACCGCGTCGAACTTATACAAACCAAATGATTTAATATTGTTCAGCTAACTCGCTGGATCAAGAAAATCGTCAGTCGGGCAACTTCAGCTTGCAAGCATTTAATAATTGCGAGCCGAACCGATTATAAAAAAGGATAAAATTGTGGCGTGGATATATTTGACACTGGCGTCCGTATTTGAAGTTACGTTCGCAATGAGCATGAAATACTCAGACGGCTTCACCAAACCTATAGCAAGTGTTGTCACTGTTGTGGCCGTTATCGGTGGTATCAGCTTCCTGACTTTATCGATGAAAACGCTCCCTGTCAGCATAGCGTACCCAATCTGGACCGCTGTTGGCATCTTGGGCACAATTACTTTCGGTTATCTTTACCTTGGTGAGAGCTTGACACCCCTGAAAATCGTGTCGGCGATAGCCATTGTTGCTGGAGTTGCCGGACTTCGCGCGTCCGCGGGGTAGATCCGCAAAAAGGCCTGACATTAAGTATCCCCATAACAAATGAATACTCCCTTACTAAATGAAAGAAGTAAAACTATGTCTACTAACGAATTAACAATTGAAACAAAAGCTGACGAAGCCGCCAACTTTGGTGAATACCAAGCTGTCATCAACGGTCTAATGCCGTATTTGGACGGCGCCAGAGCTGGTGATGGCGAAAAGGCCGCTAGTGCTCTTTTTGATCACGCCCGCGTTGTCGGATCAATGGACGGCCAATTTGCCAAGTTTGATATTCCCGAATTTAAACAAGCAATCACTGATCTCGGTGAAGCACCTGACGTGGAATACCGTATTGCATGGGTTGATATTTCCGGTCCAGCTGCGGCTGTGAAAGTTGAACTTATCAACTGGCTTGGCTTCCGCTTCACAGATTTCTTTATCCTCTACAAACATGAAGGCGAGTGGAAAGTAAGCGGCAAAGTTTACGACTCTCACTCACGAAACTAATTCTTACGTTACAAAAGGAAAATACGATGCAAGAAGCACGACAATTTTACATCGATGGCCAATGGGTATCCTCGCAAAGCGAAGATAGTCTAGAGGTCATTAACCCTTCGACCGAAGAGGCTTATGCCATTGTCTCCCTTGGCAATGAAGCTGACACAAATGCTGCTGTTGCAGCAGCGCGAGCGGCATTCGATAGTTGGAGCCAAACAAGTAAGGAAGAGCGTTTAGCCCTTCTTGAAAAGCTTCTGGAAATTTATACTCGTCGCTCTGACGAAATGGGTGAAACCATCTCAAAAGAAATGGGAGCACCACTTGCTTGGGCAAAAGGTGCGCAAGCTGGTAGTGGTCGCAGTCATATCAATAATTTCATCAATGCGTTGCGGAATTTTGAATTCAGTCGTCCTTTAAGTGACATTGCTCCAAATGACCGTATCCTTTATGAACCTGTTGGCGTGTGCGCTCTAATCACGCCGTGGAACTGGCCAATGAACCAGATAACTTTGAAAGTTGTTGCTGCACTTGCTGCTGGCAGCACCATGATATTGAAGCCATCTGAGATTGCGCCAATGTCTGCGCTTCTCTTTGCTGAAATGATTGATGAAGCTGGTTTCCCTAAAGGCGTTTTCAATCTCGTAAACGGCGACGGCGTTGGTGTTGGTTCTCAACTAACGAACCACCCTGATGTAGATATGGTTTCGTTCACTGGGTCGACCCGTGCCGGTAAACTGATTTCCAAGAGCGCAGCTGATACAGTCAAGCGTGTCCATTTGGAACTTGGTGGTAAAGGCGCAAATATCGTGTTTGCCGATGCGCGTGAAGATGCTTTGAAATGGAGCGCCGCACGATGCTTTAGCAATAGCGGTCAATCTTGTAATGCACCAACCCGACTATTAGTCGAGCGTTCGATCTACGACGAAGCGGTCAAGATTGTTGCAGATGCTGCCAACGCCACGGTTGTTGATATTGCTTCCAAAGACGGTGGGCATATTGGTCCGGTTGTCTCTCAGACGCAATTCGACAAAATCCAAGGCCTCATTGATGCAGGTATCAAAGAGGGTGCGAAGTTGGTTGCTGGCGGTCTTGGTCGCCCAGACGGGATTGAAAAAGGCTATTTCGTTCGTCCAACTGTTTTTGCGGATGTTAACAACGAGATGACGGTTGCCCGCGAAGAAATCTTTGGCCCTGTATTGTCTATCATCCCGTTTGACGACGAAGATGAGGCTATCCGGATTGCCAACGATACTGTTTATGGCCTTACCAACTTCGTTCAAACCGAAGATCCACAAAAAGCCAACAGAGTTGCGCGCAAGCTGCGTTCTGGAATGGTTGAAATGAATGGCAAACCACG
>CAZGVP010000361.1:0-3408 GCA_964529135.1 uncultured Caulobacterales bacterium
GGAAATCTCGGGCGGATTGGATGTCATTTCTCTTGGTAAGCGAGAAATCCCATCCCGTGCTTATGTTTCATGGTTCAACTTCAAGGGCGGTGATCAGCAGAAAAAAGTCTCTAATCTGTCCGGGGGTGAGCGAAATCGTGTGCAACTGGCCAAGATGTTAACTGAGGGCGCGAACCTCTTAATGCTCGATGAACCGACCAATGATCTGGATGTGGATACTCTGCGTGAACTGGAAAGGGCTCTCGAAGTTTTTCCAGGTTGTGCGGTCATCATTTCCCACGATCGTTGGTTCCTCGATCGGATCGCGACTCATATTTTAGCCTTTGAAGGTGATTCCCATGTGGAATGGTTCGAAGGAAACTATGAGGATTATATTGAAGACAAGATAAGGCGCCTGGGAGCGGAAGCAGTCGTGCCCAAGAGGGTGAAATATAAGCCGTTGGAGCGATGAGATTTGGCTGTATGAACGTCTAGAGAAATATGATTTTCATACGTTTGTATATCTCATTTATATAAAAGCCTGCGTGCGTATAATACTGATTATATATGTAATTGGTGTAGGTATTTTCTGTGAGAGGCTTATCGATTATCCATTTCAGTCCGGTTATTTTGACTCATGGGTCATCATAATTTCTTGCGTTCAATAATATAATGAGCGTTCGCTTCCAATGGTTCTTTTAATTCAGAGGTTGAACCATCAGCCCAATGAATAATTGCGTTTTTAACGTGAGTGTAAGGCCCGAGTCCAAAGTGTAAATCAGTTATATCAAATGATTGAAACCCTCCACCAAGTTGCACCTCGCGTATCTGAGTGCGTTCCTCGGTGTCGCCATAATGGAGTGTCATCCGCGTGCCTACACCTAAGGCATTGCCGATTTCGTCGCGGAAGCTAAAACTGATACTGTTTCCTGATTGAGTGTTATTGATAAATGCTTGCACAGGTGCGTTTACCGGTACTGTTATCAGATCAAGGTCGCCATCATTATCAAAATCAAGATGCACAGCCGTTGCGGTTATAAGGTAATCTTCAAGGCCAAACTCATTGGTTTTTTCTTGAAAGTATCCGTGCCCGGTGTTTGAAAAATATATATTTGAAGGTGTTACTTCATTTGGGACCCATGTTCCGTTGGTAATATAGACGTCAGACCATTCATCATTATCGAAATCTGCAATTTTTGTGTCCCAGCTCCATCCACCCACTTCCAGACCTTGTGTCACGGAGTGATCTTTATAGGAACCATCTTGGTCTCGTTTTAATAGAACATTGCGTTGCTTGATTTGCGGGTACCCTTTGTTGATTTCATCTTTTGACGGTTCATAAGCAGGTTTAAAATGCATCCTGCAATAAGATAAAATTTCGGGCTGATCATCATTGATGATATTGCAAAGAGAGGAATCTTCAGATTGGATTGCTAAATCTTTTACGAGCATTGCCTTGCATTCGGATTGATAGGTAGGTCCAAATTCAAGGCATTTACTGGCAAAGGATGGGTCAAAATTATTTCCTGCTTTGTACCATTTCTTGATGTTCATATTCTTTTCGCAGATAGATTTGTCAGCCTCACGTTCAATAGTATCGCAATATTTTTCAACAGGTTGCATTTGTAATCGCTCGGATATCCCTGATGAACGCCCGGCGATTTGCGCGAGATAAATTTCAGGCACCCCGTCATTGTTTAGATCGTGATTTTTAATCGCCATAGTCGTAGTTGTCGTGTGAGGGATAATATTATCTTCGCGGACTATTTGTTCGAACTTACCATTGCCACTGCCGTAATAATAAGCATCCGGAACCTCAAAATCATTACCAACAAGTAGATCTGTTTTACCGTCTGAGTTCAAATCACTGAATAATATTGACAAGGTTTCCCCCGGTAGTGCCGGTAACTCTGTAAAAACATCTCCGGATATTTTGCCGGCATCATTCAGGATTATCCGATTTCGAGATTCTTCTCCGGGAATACGTCTGTACCAACCAGCAGCCCAGTTACCCATGGCGATATCGGTGAAACCGTCTTGATTGACGTCAGCAAAAGCTAGAGCCAATGCTAATTTTGCATCACTGCGATTGTACACTTTGCTGACGGCATCATTGTTATAGTTGCCGTTTTTATTCCATAGAATGTAGTTGCCATGTCCATAGGTGGCTAAAAATAGCTCTGGGTATTGATCATTATTAAAATCAACAAGGGCAGCATTAAAGACCGGATAGCTTTTTATATCTGGAAGAATGAATTCTTTGCGGTTGAATTTGCCTAAACCATCATTGAGATAAATATGTAAGCCGATGCGCGTTGAGGCAATCACAATATCTGCGTCACCGTCATTATCTATATCCCCAGCCGAAATACTGCGACCTTCCCAAAATGGCGGCCACATATCTTTGAATGAAAACTCAATGGTTTGATCAATTCCGATATTGTGAGCTTCAAAACGTGTGAACGGTTTTTCGGCTGGGGGAGAGCGTTCTGCATATGGACTGCGAGAAACCATGATAGTGCTGGGTATAGTTTGCGCAAAATTACTTTTGCTGGGCTTTGTTATATCAAAATTAGTCCCGTCAATGCCTGTATTGGGGGCAAGGGAGGGTGTGTGTGAGATATCTGTAGAAAGAATCTGCAACGCTTTTCTGGTTTGCGATGCATGCCATTCCTGCACGCTAGCCCCTGCGAATATGCCCAACACTATTACTGTGCTCGCCATTAAGATCGCTGTTCGAAAAGAGATTGTTTGGGCAACAATAAAAAATGAATAGACGCTGAAAATCCCAAGGGTGAAGAGCAAGGTCATAACATACCCTACATCCAATCCTGAAGCCAGTAAGGCGCCGCAAATCACAATATCAAAAGCAATGGGCACAGGTAAGAATGTGCCTATAAGCGCTATCATTATGAGGCCCGTAATTCCAAATCGTAAACCATTCAAAGTCTCGATAGGGATGAGGGTAGCTACCAGCGCGCCAAGGAAACCAGCTAGTAACATCAAGGGGACGGTTTTTCGTACGAGATACCATAGATTGGCAGCAAAATCAGAGATAAAACCTTTTGTCGCTTCTGCTATGGGCTCTGAGTATGTTGTCTTGGCTGGTGTTTTGGGTAATTGCGGTATTTGGCAATCTTGTGCGTCTGCAGGTAATTGCAAAGAGCGTTGCGGAAGAAAACGGCAAATTATCGGTATACCAACCAGTATGACGAGTAAACTTAAGCCAATTTTTGTTATTGCCAGATAAGCCGGCAAAATGCTGAATAGCATTGTTAGTATGACGATATTAAATGTTGGCGATGACGTCATGGTTGCCAATGAGGTTTCTGCCCTTGCGCCACCGGAATACATACCTTTAGCAATTGGTGCTGCACAATTTACACACACCCCCATAGGTGCGCCGATAAAAAACCCTAATATTGAGTT
>CAZGVP010000362.1:0-3405 GCA_964529135.1 uncultured Caulobacterales bacterium
ATAGCGGAGTATAAAAACGCCCCTGAATTTATCAGAGGCGTTTTATTCTGTATCTGAATATATTATTCTATAACTTCCTCTATTTCAGGAAGTCGATCCGCGAATTCAGGTACAGTTTCCAATTGATCGCGCACACTATCCAATGGACCGACAACCACAAGGCTCATCGCATCAACAGGTAGGTGAATTTTTGCAGCATTCTGTATGTCAGATACTTCCAAAGCTTGGACTTTACTAACATAATTTTCAAGATATTCAGCACCCAACTCATTGAAATCAACAAATGATAATCTGCCAGCCATACCACCACGTGAGGCAAGCTGAATAACAAAGATACCATTCATATAGTTCTTAATGCCCTGAAGTTCCTTGTCTGAAGGCGCCTCATTTTGCATGAGACGGATCTCCTTGACGATTTCAATCAACGAAGCACCAGTAGCCTCTGATGTTACATCAGCATTTTGTTGCCAATTTGCTACCTGGTAATTAGTGGAAATCTGCGAAGATGGTGAATATGTATATCCCTTGTCCTCCCGGATATTTCGTGTAATTCGAGAGGAAAAATACCCTCCCAACAATGTATTGGCCGCAGCGAAATCAACCGAGCCATCTAACGCCGGAACCCGCTTGCCAAGACGGAGCGTAGATTGTGGTGCACCAGGCCGATCAATCAAAATGATTGAAGGCTCAGTGTTCACTGGTGATACAAGATCAAGTTGCGCTGGCCCTTTTTCCCACTTGCCAAAAGCTTTTTTGATAGCCCGCTTCATAGCTCTGCGATCAAACTGACCGACAACATAAACACTAGTTCGTTGGCCGCCAAAATTGGCCGCATGAAACGTTTTTACATCATCGAGCGTAAAGGCCTGAACAACATTATCTTCTGGCATCCCTGTTCCATATGGGTGATCAGGATAGAGGATTTTATCAAATGCCTCTTGAGCTTGCGTTTGAGGTTGACTGCGACTCACAGAAAGATTGCGCAACATATTGGTCTTGCGTTTATCAAACTCACTCTGGGGAAAATTTGGTCGTTGCAAAACATCTGCAAGCAAACCAACAGCATCTGTCGCGCTATCACTTAATACATCCATTGTAGCGAATGTCCGATCAAGCCCTACGCCAAGATTGAGGTTACCCCCCATGGACGAAGCAAGTTTAGCCATTTCACTGGGGGAACGCCCCCCAGCGCCTTCTTGCATCATATCGCTCGTCAAATCAGCAATCCAGGTTTTCTCACCATCATTCAAATTCCCGGCACGAACTTCCACACGAATAGTGGTTTTTGGGACGCGGCCAAAAGGAACCAGTGTAACGTCAACGCCATTTCGAAGCGAATAAGTTTCGATTGCTGGCAGCTCAAATCCACGTGGCTCACTACCAACTGGTGGTTGCTCTTTTTCCTGCGCAATACTTCCTAACGGTGACGTGACAACACAAATAGCTGCAGCCACGATTTGAGAAAGACGGTTTTTTTGCATATTCATTTTTCTATCTTCCTCTTTCTTATTCACTAGCTTCATCGTCAGAAGTGGCTTCATCGGCAGAAGCCGGATTCAGCACAACAACGGAACGATTAGTAGGGCGCAGATATTCCTGCGCAGTTTTACGTATGAGCTCAGGTGTAACCACATCAAATTCAGCTTCAAGCCGATTAACTCGGGTTGGATCATCATCAAATAAGGCCATTACAGCAAGCATATCCACAAGACCAATACGGTTGCCATCTCCTAAAGTATTATAGAGCGCAGAACGATTTTTGGTTTTTGCCCTGTCTAACTCTTCTTTCGAAACCAGATTGGTTTGCAAATCTGTGATCACCTCATCAAGATCTGTTGTTATCGTATCGGCTGAATGTTCTGCGCCATGAATCATAAAGGCAGCCCAAATCATTGGGCCATTATAATTATAGACATTACCTAGAGGCCAGTTAATGCCACCCGTTACATTTCCGCCATATCCTTTTTCCTGGACCAGTTTCTGGGTCAAACGACTATCATCACCACGGGTTAGCATCAGATCAATCATCACCATTGCGTACCATTCAGGAGTACCGCGTTCTGGTACATGGTAAGCCCAGGCAACAGCTGGTTGAGGTGCAAGAGGGTCAACACGTTCAAGACGCTTTTCTTCTTCTTGACGCGGTTCTGAAATATCGGGAAACGAAAGATTTGCTGACGCTGGAATGTTTCCGAAATACTCTTTCACCCATCCAAGTGTTTGTTCAGGGTCAATATCACCGGCAATAACAAGAACAGCATTATTAGGTGCATAAAAATCTTCGAAAAACTTCTGCACATCCTCTAACGTCGCTGCATCAAGATCTTTTAGGTCCCCATAAAAATTATGGGCATTGTGCCAATTTTCGTTCGCGAGTTGTGGAAGATCAAGCCATGGGAAACCACCATAAGGCTGGTTCAAAACATTGACTTTAACCTCGTTCTTTACAACACCTTGCTGGTTAACGAGATTTTCCTGAGTAATATCTAGCCCGCGCATCCGGTCTGCTTCTGCCCAGATAAATGTTTCCGTTTTGTGAGACGGTACCACTTCAAAATAGTTGGTAAAATCAAAACGGGTGGATCCGTTCAAAATACCGCCATTAGAATTTACCAGAGATATGAATTCTGCTTTGCCAAGGTTTTTTGAACCTTGAAACATCATATGCTCAAATAGATGTGCAAAGCCGGTGCGG
Source organism: uncultured Caulobacterales bacterium (assembly GCA_964529135.1). Lineage (GTDB taxonomy): Bacteria > Pseudomonadota > Alphaproteobacteria > Caulobacterales > Parvularculaceae > CALLPQ01. Next base: position 2,696 of record CAZGVP010000362.1, read on the forward strand.
TCGCGCGGTTCGATCCGAAACCCAATTCCATAATAAACACCAACTGTTGTGGTTGGAACCGCATGGTCTTCTGACAAAACGACCTTCAAACCGTTCTCCAGCGTGTGATATTCTACCGGAACCTCAAATTCTGCAGCCTGCGCAACCGCCATAATCGGCTGACCCACCAAACCATTCATTGGCATACTTATTAGCGCCAGCGACAAATACGCCATCGGCACAGCCACTATAGCTGCTATAAAATTCCTGATTCTCATTGATAAACCCCTTTCTTCTGGACCCCCTGGTCCAATACATGTCTTTTCCAGCATTCATTGCCCTATGCCAAGACAAAAACGGATAAACTGTTGGTAATGAACGATAAACCGACCCTAAAACAGGAAGAAATTTCGCAGATGCAACAACAACTTAACAGTTTGGGTCGGCAAAACTCAGCAAAAGCAGAGCCCCTCAAACAAGCCCTCTTTCAGAAGGATTGCCACTCCCCTCTCCTTTCGGGTATAATTTTCAGGGGCTGCTTGTAATCACACAAGCGGACGTCAACAGGACGTATGGAACAGGGGTTCTACATCATGAGTCGATTTTTTGCGCTAATATTTGCTATCGCTGCAGGGGTTGGGGGGTCTCAAGCACCAGGCTTCACAGTTCAATATATGCAAAACCTCACTGGGCGCGTCGATGAATTAAAACCGATAGTTGAACAGTTCGAT
>CAZGVP010000363.1:0-3400 GCA_964529135.1 uncultured Caulobacterales bacterium
CGAGGTGATCAGCAAGATCAGTTAGATCACGCTCCATTTTTCTTATCGTATAATCATCATGAGACGGATAAATTGTGGAACGGCCATATCCACGCATATCAGGCGCAATTGCACGAAATCCGATTTTACCGAAATGAAGAAGTTGTTGTTCCCATCCAATAGCGAGGTCAGGCCAACCATGAACAAATATGATCGGCGTGCCATCTTCAGGACCGCAAGATAGATAGAACATCTCATGACGGTCTGAGTTGTATGTACTTTCGTTAATTGTTTCAGCCATAATCATTTCATCCTGAATGCATACTCAATCGTTTCATATTTAGGAATAAATGAAAAGCCGTATACTGTACTCCCCTTCATACAGGAGTGTTTGTATCACTCACTGAATCGATATCCTTTGCAGCACCGCCTCCAACAGCTTGCTGAATATTCCCGAGACGGTCATACATACCAAAAATCACGATATAAATCTCACACATAACCCGCCACATCACGATACTAAAGATTGCAAAAACTACGGACATAATCATCGTGCCCAAGCCAGCCATAAACCCAATCGAGAAACCACTGAACATTCCGAACAGTGTAAATAAGGCAATCCCAATTAGTCCTATCCAGTAAAGGAATTTGATCAAACCTGTAGAGATAAGCTTTTCGAAATTAGTAAATCTGGTAATGAGTTCAGACATAATAAGCCCCTTTCATGGTAACTGTTAAGCTTAAGCTGATTAATAAGCTTAGCTTTCCGTACATTAGAAAGGGATTCGTCGCCTAGACGAATACAGGCACTCAAACTCCAAGTTTAGCCTTAAGAATCTCATTAACAGCCTTTGGGTTGGCTTTCCCGCCAGTGGATTTCATGACTTGCCCCACAAACCAGCCAAAAGTTTTTGGTTTTTCTTTCACCTGCGCCACCTGATCGGGGTTATTGGCAATAATCTCATCAATAGCCGCTTCAATGGCGCCTGTATCGGTTACCTGCTTGAGACCACGTTCCTCAACAATCTTGCCAGGGGCATCACCAGTTTCAAACATAATCTCGAATACATCTTTGGCAATTCGTCCCGAAATAGTGTCATTGGAAATCAAATCAATCAGTTCACCGAGTTGCTCAGCCTCTACTGGAGATTCAGCAATTCCCTTGTCAGACTTGTTCAAAGCGCCAAACAGTTCAGTTGTTACCCAATTGGAGGCAAGCTTGGAGTCACGACCATTAGCAACCGTCTCAAAGAAATTAGCTTTATCCTTTTCCATTGCAAGAACACTCGCATCATAGGGAGAAAGTTTATATTCTTTCATAAAGCGATGTTTCTTCTGGTCTGGTAATTCAGGTAATTCAGCTTTTATGCTTTCAACCCAAGCAGCATCCAATTCCAGTGGTAATAGATCTGGATCTGGAAAATAACGATAATCATGGGCATCTTCTTTTGACCGCATAGTCCGGGTTTCTCCAGTCTTTACATCAAACAGCAATGTCTCCTGATCAATCTCACCATCTGCTTCCAGCACCTGAATTTGACGCCTCGCCTCATAATTGATCACCTGACGCACAAATTTCAGGGAATTAACATTTTTAGTTTCCGTCCGTGTACCAAGTTCTTCTCCCGGGTGACGCACAGAAACATTAACATCAGCGCGCATCGACCCCTCTTCCATATTGCCATCGCATGTACCCAGATAACGCACAATTGTTCTTAGCTTGGAAAAATAGGCCGCTGCTTCATCTGCAGAACGCATTTCAGGTTTGGAGACGATCTCCATTAGCGCAACACCAGAACGGTTTAAATCCACATGCGAATGTGAGGAGCTGAGATCATGCACAGATTTTCCGGCATCCTGCTCAAGGTGTAAGCGCTCAATCCCAACAGTGATGGTTTCTTCGGGTGAAACTTCCACTTCTATTTCACCCTCGCCGACAATCGGATCCAGATACTGAGAAATCTGATAACCTTGTGGCAGGTCAGGATAGAAATAATTCTTGCGGTCAAAGCGGGACCAAAGATTAATTTTAGCATTCAGACCAAGGCCGGTACGCACCGCCTGTTCGACGCAATACTTGTTAATCACCGGCAACATACCCGGCATTGCAGCATCTACGAGGGATACGTTCTCGTTTGGCCCAGCGCCATAAGTAGCAGGCGCACCGGAAAACAGCTTTGATTTTGAGGTCACTTGCGCATGGACTTCCAGCCCGATGATAACTTCCCAATCGCCAGTATCACCTTTGAGCAGGTGACGGGGTTCAATATCGCGTAATTCCATGTGTCTAGTCTTTCAGGCTATCGGGTTGCTCTAATCAGAAGCTTCTAGCATAAGCCGGAGAACGGGCAATCATTCATTAATGCGGGCCTTCAACTTCTCGATTTCTTCATAAAGCATATTTGGGCGCTCACACTCCAGATAATGGGTACCATTTTGCACAAGTTGAAACTGCACATCCTGCTGGTCTGTGAAATAGCCCTGCAAATCCTTCGCGGCAGACAACGGCACAAGATTATCTCGATTGCCATGAAGAATAGTCACCGGTTGATGCATAGTCTTCAATCTTGCGAAAAGAGGACCGATCTGTTCCCGGCGCCCGATCACTTCCCGGCGTGCATTTTTTAAATATTGCGGTAAGGCATGATTGATACCCACCACACCTCCCAACCTTATCGCACCTTTCACATAGGTTCGCGGCTCATGAACCAGCATTGCAACGGTCATAGCCCCATGAATATGGTTCGGATAATCAAGTGCACATTTTAACGCCAGTGCACCGCCATAAGAGACGCCCAGGATAATTGTCTTCTTACCGTCACTCTTTTCAAACAATGGTGCTATTGCCTTCACCTGATCATTGAAATCAAGCACAGGATCTTTACTATCTTCGCCATAAGCCCCGCCACCATATCCGGCACGGGTAACCATTGTTACTTCCATATATTCAGGAGCGCGAGCAAGAAATCGATAGAATACATAATCACGGCTAGGGGTGCCGGGGATCGCTACAATGCGCCACCCATCTGCACGATTAGACGCAGCCTGCAGGCCCGCCATCGGATAGTTGCCCCCTTGAATCTCAGCAGTCCAAGTAATCGGAGCATAACGTTTTTGCGCCATAGTACTGGTTTCTCTATACTAAAACCTGGGCACAAACTTAATATGCCACAAACAAATACTATAGCCAGTCTTCCCTCTACCGCAACAAATGCTGGCCAGAAAAACTGAAAACACTACTATCAATGACCTAAAATTTCCGTAGAGCAGTTTATCAAAACACTGCATCTTCAAAATTAATATTGGTTTTTTAAAACCTTCAGAAACAATATAAATGCTGTAGAATTCACATCTATTGAATTCTGGTACTTATCCAAGTGGCACAAGGAGAAAGAAAGTCAGCACTTCCAATTACTCAACA
>CAZGVP010000364.1:0-3400 GCA_964529135.1 uncultured Caulobacterales bacterium
ATACACATTGCCGCTGGAAGGCAACGATATTGTGCATACATGCCGCCGCCCATAACCGCGACCACCTTACCCATTAAGGCTTGCGCCTCCGGGCTTTCCCCGGCGGCAACAACTGTTCCAGCTCCTTCATTACCAACTGGCAATGGCTGACCGATCCGGGCTTTCATGACAACCATACCTTGAGGGGAAACCGGTGCAGTGAGAACAGTTGCAGAACCGGTTCCCGATGTGCTGGCCTTCCCCATAGTTGACCAGCCAAACATCACACCATGGTCCGATGGGTTAATTGGCGTGGCTTCAATACGAACAACAATCTGATCGGGTTTTGGTGTTGGCATTTGTTGTTCAACAAGATCCATGCGCAACTCACCGTCCTTTGAAACGGTTGAAAGCATTTGAAAATATGTGGATGGTAGGGTCATAAATGGCTCCATTAATCTGAATTTTGTCAGATCTTACAGAATTTAAAAACCACTGTCCCAATGAATGACAGTATTTACAGGAAAAATAACCGTTAGCTGAAACTAGCGCTAAGGCTTGCCTCTTAACGACCAACGTCATAACACCATCTCAGAATTATTCTTCAAATGGAAAGCTAACCCCCATGACCAAGACCCGTACCGAAACCGATAGTTTTGGCCCCCTCGATGTCCCTGCTGATAAATATTATGGGGCACAGTCTGCTCGTTCACTGATCAATTTTGATATTGGAACTGAGACCATGCCAATCCCACTTGTTCGAGCACTAGGCATAGTTAAATTATCCGCAGCGCGCACCAATATCGCTATGGACAATATAGAAACAAAACTGGGTGAAGCGATCTCGCAGGCGGCTAGCGAGGTTGCGGAAGGCAAGCTTAATGATCACTTCCCACTTTCTGTATGGCAGACAGGATCTGGAACCCAGTCCAATATGAATACCAATGAGGTGGTAGCAAACCGGGCAATTGAAATCCTCGGGGGTGTAATCGGCTCAAAAGATCCGATTCATCCGAACGATCACGTCAACAAAAGCCAATCTTCGAACGACACATTCCCGACAGCCATGCATATTGCTGCTGTAGAAGAGATACACCATCGTCTTCTTCCCGCGATCCAGACCCTACGCAATGCTCTTAATGATAAGGCTGTGGCATTTAAGGATATCATCAAAATCGGCCGAACGCATCTACAAGATGCAACTCCCTTGACGTTAGGTCAGGAATTCTCTGGCTATGTGGCCATGATGGATAATGCCAGCTTGCGTGCCCAGGAGGCCCTGCCCCGTCTTTATGCATTGGCACAAGGCGGTACGGCCGTCGGTACTGGTATTAATGCCAAACCGGGTTTTGCTGAGAAATTTGCAGAAGAAGTCTCTAATTATACAAAACTGCCCTTTGTCACTGCCCCCAATAAATTCGAGGCCCTTGGCACTCATGACGCATTGGTGGAGGCGCATGGCCATCTCAACACCATAGCGATGAGCCTTTTCAAGATTGCTAATGACATCAGATTACTGGGTTCTGGTCCACGCTCTGGCCTGGGTGAGATCGCATTGCCGGAAAATGAGCCTGGGTCTTCTATCATGCCCGGCAAGGTTAATCCGACCCAGTGTGAAGCTATGACCATGGTCGCAGCACAGGTAATGGGAAATAATACAACTGTTAGCTTTGCCGGATCACAGGGACATCTTGAACTTAACGTTTTTAAACCTGTTATCGCTCTTAATGTTATTCAATCAATCCGCATCATTTCTGATGCATGTGTTTCATTTACGGACAAATGCGTTACAGGCATAAACGCTAATGAAGAGCGTATTCAGGATTTGATGGAAAAATCTCTAATGCTGGTGACAGCGCTAGCGCCAACAATCGGCTATGATAATGCCACCAAGATCGCGAAAACAGCGCACAAAAATGGTACAACCCTTAGGGAAGAGGCCGTGAATCTGGGATTTGTTACTGCGCAAGAGTATGACACGGTGGTAAGGCCAGAACATATGATCAAGCCTCGGTAACGTAACACCTGTGGGTGTTTCACTACAGAACACGAAGGTAAGGTGTTAAAGCGGCCCACCTTTTGCTATTGAGTTACTATAGTTTCCAGTGTGTTAACAAATACGCGCTGAGAGATCGATTTAGTAGCAGTTTTACGGGGTTTGTTATGGCAGACCAAAAAAAATCACCTAGCCAAATGAGAGTTATCTTGGCTCAGTTTCTTTATGCCCATGATGTGGATATTGAAGCTCTATATGGCGCCCTTGGCGCCGATCTGACGCAATGTGATGCCGATGCGGTTTCGCATTTTGCGGGTATCATTGATGGTATTAATCTGGCCACCAACAAGATCCGATCTCACGGTATTGATAATTGGGCGAAGAGTTAAAAACCTGAAAGGCACTGTCTCCCCTATGCCTCAAGATTTTTATCTTTAATCCCAAATCGCTCATTCCAGCCTTCGTGCTCTTGTGTTTGTTTATCTGGTAGCCGCAAGGATGCACGGATATGTTAATCCCGTATATACAAGTCTGGGATGAGCGATTTATTTTATAAAACCTCGAAAAAATTGCTTCTTAAGTAACAATATTAAATTGTACTTTTGCTCTTTCAACTTGCATTTTTTGTTCAAGTGGGTGGAGTAAATCTTTTTCAATCCGCTGAAATCGTCTTCTTCCTAATCGGTTATCAACTATTGCCAGAGTCTGAATCAATGGATCTTGGTCAGCCATTGCTTGTTCAGCACTAAGGGAATGCACAAACTCCCAACATGCTTGGTATGCGTTTTTTCTACTCATTTCTGAATAACCCACATATTGAGTTTAATACATGGGGTTTAACTTTTCAGGAATTCCATTCTTGTTCCACATGTTTCCAGTAGCCCAGTGCAGAAATTTACGATGACAATTTTATCCAATGTGAGCCAAGCGTGGCCACAAGTACATGCACCATAAGATGCACTATTTATATCAAGACGCCCTGCTAGTCGTTACAGAAACGATCTTTGGCTAATTGACAATGGTTTACTCCAACGCAAAATTATTAACCCTTCTTCTCGACAATCGGCATCTGGACCTTGATATGCACCTCCTTTAATTGGGTTGCATCAGCTTCTGCCGGGGCGTTGAGCATTAGGTCTTCGCCTTGCTGGTTCATCGGGAACATTGTTACTTCACGGATGTTTTCCTGTTCAGCGAGTAGCATAACAATACGCTCCAGACCCATGGCGCAACCGCCGTGTGGGGGGGCGCCGTATTTAAAGGCGTTCAGCATACCGCCGAATTTGGCTTCAACAATATCTGCTCCATAACCTGCGATACCAAAAGCTTTGTACATAATATCTGGGCGATGGTTCCTGATAGCGCCGGATCCAAGTTCATAACCATTACAAACAAGATCATACTGATAAGCTTTGATTGCGAGGT
>CAZGVP010000365.1:0-3399 GCA_964529135.1 uncultured Caulobacterales bacterium
CTTATCTCGACAAGTTTGCGGTTGTAGAAGATGCTAGAGGGGAAGGGCTTGCCCGCGTCGTCTGGCGTGCGATGATCGCTGATTATCCGGTTCTGTATTGGCGTTCGCGTACAGCAAATGGATTTAACGCTTTTTACTCGCAGGGTGCTGATGGTTCGGTCAAATCTGGACCATGGACTATATTCTGGAAGGGTGAAAATGATTTCCAGAAGATTGCCTTGAAGGTCACGCAGGTTGCGGCCCTGCCGGAGTCATTGGAAGTATGAGTAAGGTTCACACCATAGGCATCATTGGTGCACGCGGATATACTGGTAGTGTATTGTTAGAGTTGATTGCTAAGCACGACGGGTTGCGGCTTGCTTTTGCAGGGTCCAGAGAATTTGCTGGAGTACCGGTGCATGAAGTAGCGCCAGGAACAAAGGAAACTCTTTGTTTTGAAGCGATAGATGCAACTACAATAGCAACACATAAGGCTGATCTGGTTGTGCTTGCCCTACCTGATGGCGCTGGCGAACCTTTTGTTGAGGCTTTTAATCGACATGCTCCTGATACAATATTAATTGATCTGTCAGCTGATTATAGATTTAATACAGGTTGGGCTTACGGATTGCCGGAGTTGGCTCGCCTGCAAGGGAGAGGTGATCACCTTAAAACTGCGAAACGAATTGCTAACCCGGGTTGTTATGCGACGGCGATGCAACTGGGCCTTGCGCCATTAAAAAAATATATTGATGGTGTGCCATCGATCTTTGGGGTCTCCGGTTACTCTGGTGCGGGCACCAAGCCTAGCCCTAATAATGATTTAACTCGTCTTGAAAGTAATCTCGTAGCGTATAAATTGATCGGCCATAACCATGAACGTGAAGCAACACGACATCTGGGCTTTTCTGTCAGGTTTACCCCGCATGTCCATCCAGCATTTAGCGGAATCGTAACCACGGTACATGTGCCATTGAGCGTAAACTTTGATGCGCCATCTTTAAAAAAACTATTTGAAAATGCTTATGATGAAGAGCCGTTAATTTCCATTATGGGTGAGCCGCCAACGTTAAAGCAAGGCACTGATATTAATGGGGTGCTCATCGGTGGCTTTGAGATTGGGGAGGATGGACGCTATGCGGTTATTGTTATTGCTGAGGATAATTTGCGTAAAGGCGCTGGTGTGCAAGCCATGCAGAATATAAATCTTGCACTGGGGTTTGAAGAATTGACCAGCATTATCTAGTTTGAGGATACGCTGTCATAAATTTCTTTGAACAATGGCGCCACTTTAGGGATCACGGGGTAGTCTCGCGTTAAACCCAATCGTACGATCACCATATTTTTATCTGGAACGATCACCACATATTGCCCGTCACGCCCGGCAAAGAAATAGACTTCTTCTGGCATGCCAGCAAAAAACCGGGGTCGATGCTTACCTGTCTCTTGATCATTCAAACCATCACGATTTAACCAAAAGTGGGCACCATACTGATTATCAGATGCGATGGTGGGTTGCGCGACATAGTCATCCCAGGTTTCAGGGAGTAATCGCTCACCCTCCCATACACCATCTTGTAAGTATAATTGCCCCATCTTTAACCAATCGCGGCCAGTGGCATAAACATAGGAAGACCCAATAAAATCGCCAACGCTGTCGACTTCGAGAGTGGTAGAAGACAAACCAAGAGGTTTCAAAAAATACTCCCGGCTAAATGACAGGAGGTCACTTCCTTGCGCTTCCACAATGTCGCCTGTTTCTCGTGCCAGAAGATTGGTGGTGCCGCTGGAGTAATAAAAAACTTTCCCGGGTTTATGGACTGGGTGGTTTTTTACAGGAATAGAAGCGGTACTGTTTGCTTTAAACAGCATACGGTTTACATCAGAACTTGTGTCTGCATAATCTTCATTGAAATCTAATCCGCTTTCCATGCCGAGAAGATCATCCCAGGTCAGTTTGTTGCGATCATTGTCTGCCGCCCATTCTTCAACGGGAATTGGGCCATTGACATCAAGGCCATATTTTTCGGCGGCTATGCCAATTAGCGTCGCGGTTATACTTTTTGCGGCCGACCAACTAAGGAGAGGCGTTTGGGCGTTGAACCCATCTGCATACTGTTCATAAACTAGTTTGCCATCTACAGCGACGAGAATAGCGCGGTGGTTCAATGGGTTTTCAGGAGAGAACGCCCCGGTAATAGCAGCTTGCAGGAAGGCATAATCTACACGTGAGTTTGCGTTGGGTTCCGTCGCAAGGGCTGTTACCCAGGGCTTTGGCGTAATCTCATTTGTAAGGTCTGGTAGCGCGGCAAGGTTACCGATGGAAAGGGTACAGCCGACATTATCACGAAAGACCGCCTTGGATTTACCGACGCCGAATAGTGATGCTTTTACAGTGCGTTTTTGTTCATCGATTTTGGTGGAAATTTTCTCCAACATTGGATGAATACCATCAAATTCTGATGCTTTAAGGTCTGCTTCTGTGCGCCCTGCAATAAAAATTTCGGAACATAAGACCTTCGCCATATAGCCAGTGCCCGTGCGGATGAAACCATCAGCCTGTCTGATACCGATGATGATAACCAGTAAAAATAACAGGGCGATGAGAGGCAGGGTTTTTTTCATGAGAAATGTTTCCATTGGTCAACAAGCATTGATCCATGACAATCGACCTCGCGCAAAATTGCAAGGTAAAAGCACACCCTTATTCGCAAATATGCAGGTGATCAGAACACAAAATCGCTGGCATCAAGATCTGACATAGAAAATTCAAGGGTCAAAGCAGTTCGTTCGCGGGATTTTTTTCTCGTAATTTATGGCGATTTTGATAGATTTCCATATGATTTGACGATGATACCCGGGAGTGATGCACTAAGGTGGTGAAATGCTCTGGCTTGTTTCCAATAAACCTTATCATGATGAGATGATGTCGATTTAATGCCTTATGATATAAATAATTTTCGCGGCGGCTCACCACATGACGAGGCCAGTATTTCCGACAATCATCGACGATACAATGAACAGCCTATCCAACAAAAAATAGCGGTTATCGGCAGTGGAATATCGGGCCTGTCAGCTGCCTGGGGTTTATCCAAAACCCATGAGGTGACCCTGTTTGAAAAGGATAGTCGCCCTGGCGGGCATAGCCACACTGTTGATATTAATCTGGATGGACGGGTGATCCCAGTCGATACCGGGTTTATTGTTTACAATGAAGAAAACTACCCAAATCTGGTGGCGCTGTTTGATCATCTGGGTGTGGAAACTACTGAGTCGGATATGTCGTTTGGGGCATCGGTGCAGGAGGGCGATTGCGAATATTCAGGTCAGGCGTTGGCGTCGGTTTTTGCGACGCGAAAAAATATTGTGTCACCGGGGTTTTTGCGGATGTTGGTTGATGTGAGCCGGTTTCATCGGGTG
>CAZGVP010000366.1:0-3394 GCA_964529135.1 uncultured Caulobacterales bacterium
GCGTGCGGCGCTGGTGCGACGTGTGTGTTGGTGTTGGGTACAGGGGCGGAGGTGGAGGTGGGGGTTGTAGCTGCGTGTCGGCGGCAGGGGGTCGCGGGCGGCGCTACCTAGAGCAAAAAGTAGCACCAGCATGATGCCGGCCATAATAGTAACATTACCAAAATTATTTTTTGCAAATTTAGTCAACACACCGAATTCTCCATCTTATACAAAATGTCCCTATGCAGTGCCCATACGCTCTGTGTGCAAAATTCATTCCAACCAAGACAGTGTAATCTACATTCTATATTGGGAAGCTAATAATTTTGTTAATAAGCCAGAAATTTGATCAAAGTTTTCGGATAATAATAGGAGATTTAAGGAGGTTGTATCAAAACGGGACAATTCAATCGTTTACCAGCTATATCAACCAAGAATCCCACCTGAATGCTGTTGGATATTACGATACATTTTGAGTTATTTTCACCGGTTTATCAGTACCGATTAAGTATATTAACTATACAAGATCAATTCACTTGCATCAGATTTATGCGTCCTGTAACCGTCTCATAAGGCGGTAGAAAACTGCGTTTCAACAAGTAATTTTATACTATGACCGATTTACAACATCAGTACGAATGGATTGAGCGCTTAGTCGCTCACGACACCACTTCGCATCTCTCTAATCTCAATTTGATTGTGGATGTAGAAGGTTGGTTGAGACAGCATAATGTGGAAACCTGGAGGGTGCCTGATGATACAGGCAAAAAAACTAACCTCTATGCATTAGTAGGTCCAAAAGAAAGTGGAGGTGTTGTTCTCTCAGGGCATACAGATGTTGTCCCTGTAGCTGGGCAGGAGTGGAGTAACGATCCGTTTACTGTTGTAAACAGAAATAACCGCCTCTATGGACGTGGTACCGCCGATATGAAAAGTTTTATTGCAATTGCTTTATCCTTAATTCCGGAAATGCAGTCGGCAAATATAAAAAAACCTATTATTCTGGCTCTCTCTTATGATGAAGAGATCGGTTGTGTTGGTGCACCACGCATGATTGAATCTATCAGCCGTGACCTTCCTACACCTTCCGCAGTCATCGTTGGAGAGCCAACATTGATGAAAGTCATTGATGGTCATAAGGGTATCGCATCATTTCGCACGACCGTGAATGGATTTACCACTCATTCCAGCCAAACTGATCGCGGGGTTTCAGCTGTCGAGGCCGCTGCGAGACTGATTACAAAAATAACATCTATGCGCGAAGCTAACGAACGATCGGCAAAGCCAGACAACTCATTCTCTCCCCCTTATACCACAATGACGGCCAATGTATTCAACGGAGGAACGCAATTGAATATTATGGCAGGCAAGGCCGTATTTGATTGGGACATGCGATTAGTACCAGAAGACAGAATGCAGGGGTTGTTCGATGAATTTAATGATTTTGCAAATGGTCTCGAAAAAGAAATGCGCATCAAGTCACGTGAATGCAGCATCGAAACTGAACAGTTAACATATGCCCCTGCCCTCGCACCGCAAGACAATAACAATGCAGCAGATCTAGCCAAAGCGCTAACCGGGCACAATGCTACAGATGTAGTTGCTTATGCCGCAGAAGCAGGGCAATTTCAAGAAGCTGGGTTTTCAACAGTAATTTGTGGTCCAGGTTCAATCGACCAGGCCCATCAAGCAAACGAATATATTGCGCTCAGTCAAATTGCCTCAGGCACCCAATTTCAACGGGCACTTATTCAACGCCTATCAGTATAGGATTGAGAAATTCTCAATAGAAATTGATATTCCGTCAATAATTTATTAAACTCTGTTTACAGAATATAATATAAATATTTGTTCGTTTTTTTACTTACAGTTTACCACAAAATGCCATTGTCTCGCCCGTATAGTTTTTGAGGGTGCAATGGTAAAAAGAAATAAAAAATGCAAGGTATGTGGATCGGCTTCCTTGAGCTCTATCTCAATATCCAATGCCCAGAGCAACATATTTTCTGGTAAGGCACAGTCTAAAAACAATCAAGATTTCCTTTTATGTGATCCTGCTGTTGATGCAAGTGCATGCGGTCTTCTTCAACGCGCATCATCAGGCAAAAAAAGTAACATATCCCAATTTAACGAAGTGCCATCAGGAAAATTTAGAGTTGTTAGAGATCATTTACGCGCATCAGCAACCGAAGCACTGGAGCTAATTTCAGGGCGTGACTGCTCTGCGCTCGATATCGGATGTAATGACGGCACATTGCTTTCATATTACCCAAGGTGGGTTGAACGGTTTGGTGTAGACCCCGATGAATCTATAAACGCAGTAGGAGAATGGGCATGGACCGCTCAGTCAACCTTTCCTTCACCTGAACTCGACGAAGCATTTGGCACTAAATGCTTTGATATTATCACCTGCATTTCAACACTTGAATATTTGGATGACCCAACAACCCTCCTGAAAGCTGTAAAGAAACGTCTCACTAATGATGGTGTGTTGGTGTTAGAAACACTATACGCACCAATGATCATGACCAGCAATAATTTTGAAGCTCTGACCCCACAGCTCAAAAGTCTATATTCTATTATAGTTTTGGAACATCTGGTTCGCAGTGTTGGCTTGAAAATATTCCGCGGGACACTAACTAGCAAAGAAGGTGGTTCCATACGACTATTTATTACTCATGATGAAAATGATGAATATGATTTCGATCCATGGAGTGAACGACTTGCAAAACTCTGGGATGAGGAGACCGTTCTTGCTCTAAGAGATCGCGCTCCTTACCAGGCATTTCAAGAACGCTCGGACCAAGTTTCAATTTCATTACAGAAACTATTACAGACTATAGAAAAACGTGCAGAGTCAGTTCATATTCTTGGTATTGATGAGCAAGCAAGAAATATTCATTTAATGGCTGGATCAGAGCAGAAGGCAATTACTCATGCCGTCTCTTTTGAAGCGCTGACTTCAGAAAACCCTGATAACAAATCCTTTGGCAAACAGCGTCTACCAATTATCTCTGAAACTGAATGCAGAAATCGCGAACCTGATTATTTGTTAGCCCCAGCTCGGTTGAAACGTGAAATTCTTGAAAATTGGCGTGAAATGATATTAGCAGGTGGAAAAGTTATATTTGCCAGCCCACAACCACACATTGTCAACGCCGCTAATTATAGCGCTGAATATGGGAAAACCCTAAACCAGGGCGATAGTGCTGCTGGCGTTGAAACACTCCGTAGCATCCTTCACGCAGCAGGCCCCCCTCGCCTGGTTACAGTGCGCGACGTGATTACTGCAAAATCAGCCTGAAGCCATTCTTTCATCACTGACAAGAAGACGGTAGAGAATATATTCTAGCCCAAGAAAAGATAGAAAAAATTCAAAGTGAATAAAAGATGATATCCCTTGAATTCAAGTTTA
>CAZGVP010000367.1:0-3382 GCA_964529135.1 uncultured Caulobacterales bacterium
GACACATGTTTTCGAGCGCGCGCTTGCGGTCATCGTTGCCGTTATGGCGGCAAGTTTTGTACTGAATCTTTTCCTCTTAATGCCACCTCCGGTTGAGATAGTGAAAGGTCTTATCCCGTCCGTTCCAACTGTCGCAGCGGGTGAAGATCAGGGGCCGTTGCTGCTAATCGCTTCTATGGTGGGGACAACCCTATTCTCGGGATTATTCATCATCCGCACGACATTGGTGAAGGAAGCCGGTTGGACAATCGATGATGATAAGCAGCAAAGCCGGGACGCCTTATTTGCGGTCGTCATGATGTTTGTGATCAGCGCCGCCATCATGGCCGCTGCTGCAGGAACGTTATTTGCAGAGGGAATCGGCTTGGATAAGCCCGCGCAAATGATCAGCTTGCTGGAACCGGTTGCCGGGCCGCTGGCGGCATCCATCTTCGCCATCGGTATTATCGCAGCTGGGGTTTCCTCGCAATTTCCCAATGTGCTGATGCTGCCTTGGCTGCTTTGTGATTATCAAAATAGCGAGCGCGACATGACGCTGACCAAATACCGGATCATGGTGTTTTTCATCTCGCTGCTTGGATTGGTGGTACCTCTCTTCGAAGCGCGGCCCTTAGTGGTGATGATCGCATCGCAAGCTTTTAACGTGGTGCTGTTGCCAGCCACGGTGGCGTGTATATTTTATCTGGGTAATAAAGCGGATTTGATGGGCAAATATCGCAATAGCTTGATAACAAATATCGCATTGGTCGCGATTTTCCTGTTTTCACTGGTCACCAGTTACATGGGGTATCATGGATTGATGGCAAGAATTACAGGTTAAGGGTGTTGGGATTTAAAGAAAGACATTTTTATGCGTGAATCATGGCGATGGTTTGGGCCAAATGATCCGGTCACTTTGGATGAGATACGCCAAACCGGCGCAACCGATATTGTCAGTGCGCTGCATGATGTGCCGATTGGAGAGGTTTGGTCGCGTGAAGCGATCAGAGCGCATAAAGCGCTGATTGAAGGCCAAAACGACGCTATGACGCCCCTGTTGTGGACAGTGGTCGAGAGTATCCCTGTTCATGATGATATTAAGCTGGCTGCACCGGGTCACGAAAAATATGTCGATACATGGATTGAAAGTCTAAACAATCTTGCCGCTGAAGGCATAAAGACGATTTGCTATAATTTCATGCCGGTTATCGACTGGACGCGCACTGATCTGAAATATCAACTGCCCAATGGCGCGTTTGCGCTTCGGTTTGATCAGGACCAATTTGCAGCCTTTGATCTGTTTATTTTGCAGCGCGATGACGCCAGGGATGATTACACCCAAGACGAAGTTGATCGTGCTGAACGCCTGTTTCAGGCAATGTCTGAAGACGATAAAACCAGCCTGACCAATACCATAATTGCGGGTCTGCCTGGCAAAATGACAGATGCCTATACGCTGGAGAATTTTCGTAAAGCACTCGCGCGTTACAATCATATCGATCATGCCAAACTGTGGCAAAATCTATTTGCTTTCTTGGCGGCTGTATTACCACACGCAGAAAAAGCGGGCGTAGTGCTTGCCATTCATCCGGATGATCCACCGTGGGATATGTTTGGCCTGCCTCGCATCATTTGTACGGCTGACGATCTTGATAAGCTATTTGATGATTTGCCGAGCCCGGCCAATGGCATGACGCTTTGTGTCGGCACTTATGGGAGCCGGCCCGATAATAATCTGCCGCAAATGGCGCTTGATTATTCGGAACGTATCCATTTCGCGCATCTACGCGGCGTAACCCGCGATCCGGAGGAGCAGCGATCTTTTTACGAGGCCGCTCATTTGGAAAGTGACATTGATATGGTCCGCGTCATCCGGCATTTACTGAACAATGAATCTGCGTTGCAGCGTGAAATTTTCATTCGCCCCGATCACGGTCACCTGATGATGAGTGATGTGAACCGGACCTCTAATCCCGGCTATTCGGCAATTGGCAGGATGAAAGGGCTCGCTGAAATACGCGGCGTTATAAAGACGGTGTTAGCAACTGACTGACATTGACAATTTGCGCGCCCGTCAGACCACCTAAATTTTGATGCATAAAAGCCACAGTCTATCTGTACTTGCTGCCGTGGTTTCGGGAAGTTGAGCGACAAATACCCAGCAAATGCCTGCAATCATAGGAAAAAATAGGTATATATAATTGGTATTATTAATATCAGAATGTGGTATATGTAAAGGGTTGACAATATGGTCTGAATTATCCAGTTTCACTGTCAATAACGATAACCAGGGAGATATCAGGATGATTCGGGGTCAATTTTCACGCACGTCTGCTGTTCGCAAAACAAATGTGATGGCAACACTTTTAGGCAGCACTGCTCTTATGGTGTTGGCTAGTCCAGCGCAGGCACAGGATGCTGGTGCTCAAGAAGTAGCAGATGAAGCGAATGAAGATTTAATCATCGTTACTGGTATCCGCAGTTCTTTGGAAAGTGCACTCAACGAAAAACGCGAAGCCGACAGCCTTGTTGAAATTATTCAGACAGAGGACATCGGCAAACTGCCCGATCAAAACCTTGCCGAAGTTCTTGAGAATATCACTGGCGTCCAAATTACCAGAACAGCCGGTGTCGGTACTGGGGTTCAGATCCGTGGTACCAATGACAACCGTATCGCGATCAATGATGTATCCACTTTAGGCTCCGGCACGGGCCGTGGCGGCATCAATTTCGAAGATATCAACTCGGCTATTATTTCGTCGGTTGAGGTCATTAAGGCGCCAGAAGCGAAAACAATAGAGGGCGCAGTGGGCGGTACCATTAACCTGCGTACTATTCGTCCGCTTGACATTAATGACCGCATATTGAGCGTTCGCGTCCAAGGTGAATATAGTGAGCTGTCTGATAGTGTTAGTCCTAGAATTTCTGCCAGCTTCGGTAATGTTTGGGACACTGGTGCTGGTGAAATTGGTATCATTTTAAGTGGAAGTTACGCCGAGCAAGAAGCGACCTCTTTCCGTCCTCGTGTTGACAGAGATAACCCGATCTTGGCAGGGCAAGCAACGACTGCTGCTGGTGCTCCTGGGCCGAATTTTCCGTTTCTCGGTATCCAGTTCCTTAACCAAGAACTCGAAAACTTTGAGTTTGAGACGATTAACTTTGCCGGTACGCTGGAATGGGCTCCAAGTGATAATCTGAAGTTCTTTTTTGATGCGATTGTGAGTGATCAGGAGCGTCGACAAGATAGCTCGCGTATTCAGGCGTCGGGTGTAAGTGCGGTCGATACTCGCAACGTCCCTGATTCATTCGAAACGGTCAATTTTGGTTCGCTCGATGGCGTGGCGCTCGGTAGCATTGAGGCGGCATTGACCGGCACTATCCAGCCGGACCCAGCCTTTGATGA
>CAZGVP010000368.1:0-3378 GCA_964529135.1 uncultured Caulobacterales bacterium
AAGACATGGCCGCCGTCTTCGCCCGCTTCGGCTTTGCCCCCATGCTGAGCCTGCGCGTCGATTAAAGTCGGCTGGCTGCCTGATACATGGCCTCGTTGGGGGGAGTGGATAAAGGGGTTGGACGCGCTGTGGGATAAGTCCCCAAGTGGGACCCCTGTGGGAGGTTTTGAAAACCCTTTGGCAACAACGGCTTAGCCGCGTGGGATATTTGGCAGTGGGAGACATCCCACTTTTTTATGCTGGGGTGTGTGGTTTTGGGATGGGTGGGTGCAGCTTTGTGGGCAAAAGAAGACGAAACAGTTTACTAGGTTTTGGGTTAATGCCTCAGGCAACGATTTAGACTCCTCATCGAAGCTCCAAAGGCCTCTGATCAACTGCCTATTCACCCAGTTTATCTATGCTTTTCCTAAAAGAAAGCGGCATCAATCCTGGTTTTTCTGGAATTGTTTGTGCACAAATTCGAGCAAGAGGGTCGCCTCCCTGACACTTTGCTCTCAACCGATACTTAGACTCCACTTCACTTTCTAAGTCATGACATCTTTTGAGCAACCAGTTGGTGCAAACAATAAATCTTTTACCATCCTCATACTGAATAAGTTTAAGTTCACCAAAATCCCCCCCTAGAACGTCACACTGGACTTTATTGATGCACTCTTGCATCTTTGAATCAGGAATCCGGTCGAATTCTTGATAGGTCTTGATGTCGAGTCCGAACTTTTTGGCAAAACTAGGCGTATCTTCCCGCAGCAAGAAACAGACCAGTATTCGAGGGTCCAGTAGCAGATTCTCAATTCCATATCGCTCATTTTCACATAAAATTCGCACTCCGTCGGATGGACATTCTTTATTGTCATAGTCAATCAATCCTAAAATATTTCTGTCGTCACCTAGTTTTTTCAGGAGTTCACGAACGCGACCTTTCCCTCCATCGATAGTTCCCGCAGGAACTTTTTTGGAGATGCTCCTGAATATCAATGCTTGGCCACTAGGACGTAAATCTAGAACTGAGCAAAGTTGTTCGAGCCTATCAACGTCGGTAGCATCTTCTACAAATACAATTCTTGCTCCTGACAAGTCGATAAACAACTTCTCTTGTCCTGATAGCAATGCGTTTATTGCAGCTCGGCGAGACGTTATCTTTGGCTGTTCATGAGAGCGCATAAACACTATCGATCCTTCGTCAGCTAACCCGACTGTTGTAGGACTGTGGGTGCTAATAATTATGTTTATTCCCTGATCTACAAACTGGTGCTTGAAAGTCTTTAGTAGCCGGTTCGCTAGTGATGGGTGTAAGTGAGCGTCTGGTTCGTCGAACAGTATCAATTTCGGTTTCTTGCAGTCGATTTTATCGGCTTCTGATATGTATCTGCTCATTGCAACTTGGAAAATAACTCTTTCGCCAGAAGATATACCCTCAGCAGGAAAATTGTTTCCCGCTTTATCTTCTAACATTAGGTTTTGGTACGATTTATTCACTCGCCTTAGCTTGCTCTCATCAACTTTAAACCGTAACTCTGTTCCTGAATCTTTTAGAATTTGATTCAAAACCTCCCAAGGTTTGGGGCCGTACTGGCAGAAAAACTGCTCTTCGCTGAGTGGCAAGGCAGTAGGATCACCTTCCTTATGCAGAAAATTTTCGTAAACATTTTCGGCATACCGACGCCTCCATAACTCAAATAGCGACACCAATTTTAGAGACAATGGATCATCAACTGCCAGATCCAAGCTCTTGTAAAAATCAGGAAAATATTGCCGTAAGACAAGTCTGGAAATCTCCTGTGCATCTATGTCTACGCCATTTGCTCTAAACGCCCTTACACACTGATCTATCGCATTTCTAAGATTCGTTAGATGCCCGGGTGAAGCAGGGAGAGGTCTCTTATCTAGTTCGGCCTTAATCAAGCCGTGTATTCTCTGTCTTAATTCAAACTTCTCGCCATCTGTTGTTTCTTTTTCTGCATTCGCGCCAGATAAATCCTTTTGGACAAGCTGAAAATGACTATTGATCGGCGCGATACTGACGCCATGAGCCCTACATAAGTAGTCAAGGTTTCGCTCGGTCGGATCCTTACCATGAAATGAAAACCCAACCTGTTCAATATACCTGATTTCAGTCTTTGGTACATTTTTGCCATCGGGCGAAAAGTATGAAATTTTTCCGTCCGCAATGCCTTTTAGAAGCCGACTTTTTCCTGCACCGTTTTCCCCGGTAAGTATTGTCAGTTTCGGCATGCTCAACTTGAATGCCGTCAGAGGCGGATGATCGTTAAGTGTGCTAAGAATGGTTGAGTTCATGGAAACAGTCATCTGATCTAACTAGTAATGGTAGAGTGCACCCTCTTTCACTTTCTTTTCAATCTTTTAGTCATCGTGTGCAGTCGCAAGAACATGCCCTTGAACTACAGGTGAAGGCAAGGTCTTTAGATCCTTCGCCTAACGTCTGCATTTGGGAGTGGCTGTGTGAAAACGCATTCGGGATATCCTCTTGTGGGATAAAGCTGCTACCTGCTTGTATAATTCGCCTCAAAAGTAAAAAATTCTTGACATGTCAAAAATAGTATACATATACGATATGTAAGATATTTTTGACATGGAGGGCGCTATGGCGTTTCGGGAGAAGCTGGCTTGGGTGATGAGTGTTGTGCTGATATTGGCGGGCTTATATTATGCTGGCTATGTGTTGGGGCAGGGGTTGGCGCTGGAGGCGGTGCCGCCGCCTTCGATCAGGCTGGCCTTTGTATATGTCGGGCTGGTGATGGCAGGGGCCATTATCGGGGCGAGCAGTGTGGCCCTGCAAAATACAGAAGAGGCCAACGCGCCCGCAGATGAACGTGAACGGATTATTCTGGACAAGGCGGGACACTGGTCTGGCTATGTGCTGGGCGTGTGCGCGGTTTGCGGCGCTCTGGTGTATTGGACAACGCAATATGGCCATGTGATGTTTCATCTGGTGGTGGCCGGGCTGATGCTGAGCCAGATTGCTGAGTATGTGTTTCAGATTGTCCTCTATCGGCGCGGGGGCGTGTGAGGGTGGCGGGGCGTCCTCCGATTACCAACCGTGTGCGCGATTTGCGCGAGGCGCATGGCGGGCTGTCTCAGGCCGGGCTTGCCAAGGAGATTGGCGTGACGCGCCAGACGGTGATCGCGATTGAGCAGGGGCGGTATTCGCCTTCGCTGGAAAGTGCGTTTCGGATTGCGCGCGTGTTCGGCGTTGGCATTGAGGATGTGTTCGGCTGGGAAGGCCCGCCTGCTGGAGATCGGGCGCGCGGGGGCGTTGCTACTTAGGGCGTATGCTGAGGGATTGCTCATAGGCGGCAAGCGGAAATTGCGGGCTGGCGCAGGAATTGGTGCGGTAGGTTCCGTCTTCGGTACGGTAGG
>CAZGVP010000369.1:0-3375 GCA_964529135.1 uncultured Caulobacterales bacterium
AAAGATTTTGAAAAACAAGCCGTCACTCTTAAAGTTTCTATTTTAGATAAAATGGGCGGGACAATCCATTACTCTTTTCATCAAACAGAAGGAAAACCATATTTTTCTTCACATTATAAAGCATGGAGCTGCAGAAGATCGCCCCGGCATTGCACACAGCAACGAAACTGCTGATTTTTATTCCCAAGTCGCTGATTTTCTTATGCGCAAAGGCAAACGAGATGAAGCGATCCATATCTACAGCAAAATATTACATTACTCCCCAACATTTCCTGATGCATCGCACAATCTAGCTGATGATTTACTCCGGCATTCTTTTTATGGAGATGCAATTAATCACTATACAAATATAGTTGACAATAAAACAGCATCACAATGGAGTTATATCAATTTATCCGAATCGCACGAATCGTTATCGAATAATTATGAGGCAGCAAAAGCTCTATGCGATGGAGCCAAAGCATTTCCCGATGATATAAATATGGCGATCCGCGCTAATAAAGCCAAACGTCACCACTTCATGGAAATTCTCAAGACCGCGCGTAGAAATGCACTTGTACACGGCATACCCCACTCACAAGACAGGGTTCGAGAAGCCTTAAGCCTGTATGACGCTGAACAATTTGCACCTCTAAAAAACAAGCCCATTAGACACATTACAATTGTCGGTAATCACGATTTACAACAATGCAGAGCCTACCGAATTGACCAAAAAATTGAACATCTTGAAGCTGCCGGTTATAAGGTACGTGTTTATAAACATACAGAAAACCTTGATGGATTCAAATTTCGAATTGATGAAACTGATGCCGTGATTTTTTATCGGGTCCCCGCAATGCCTGATATTATTGAAGCAATCACAACAGCAAACATCCGTGGACTTCCTACTTTTTATGAAATAGATGATTTACTCTTCGATGAAAATTTATTCCCTCCTCCGCTAGACACATACGCTGGGCAAATTAGCCCTCTTCAACATGCATCCATGGCAACTGATGTGCCTCTTATGCGTCGTGCAATGGCAATGTGTCGGTTTGGTTTGGCCTCTACCACTGCCTTGGCTAAGGAAATGCAACCAATTGTACACTCTGGCAAAGTGTTTCTTCATAGGAATGCTTTTGGCTCACTTCATGAGAAAATGGCGGCTTTACCAAAAGTCAAAAAATCTGAAAAATCCATTCAAGATAATCAGGAAATTACGGTTTTTTATGGCTCCGGAACAAAAGCCCATAAAGACGATTTCCATAACATTATTGAGCCAGTATTTTTAGATTTATACAAAAAGCATGGAAAAAAAATCCGCTTCATCGTCATCGGGCATATAAGCATGACCGACGACCTTAAGAGTCTAGGAAATCAATTAGAACTTCTTGATCCTATTTGGGATGTTGAAGATTATTGGAATGTGATGCGTGAGAAAGCCGATATCAATCTTTCCGTATTATCTCAAACCCGTGTCACTGATGCAAAGAGTGAAATTAAATGGCTGGAAGCTGCTATGTTTGGCATCCCTTCAGTTGTAAGCAAGACTGCCACTCATGACGAAGTCATCAAAGATGGAAAAACCGGCTTCCTATGCGTAACCCCGCAAGATTTCTTTAGTGCCATAGATAAATTAGTCAGCGATCCAGAAGAAAGATCGAAAATTGGTGAAGCTGCTAGAAAACAGGCTTTAAAAAAATATTCAATTTCAGCGCAAGCAGAAAACATATCCCAAATCCTGAATAGCTTTTCAAACCAAAGCGATAAACCCCGCAAAAAACGTATCGCTATTGTAAACGTCTTTTACCCTCCACAAGCTGTTGGAGGAGCAACAAGAGTTGTGTATGATAATGTCACTGATATTTTAAGTGAATTTGATGACGCCTTTGAAATAGAAGTTTTCACAACGAAAAATGGTGAAAAAGCCTACGATATAGAAAATTATGTTCATGATGGCGTCAGAGTTACAGCAGCCACAACAGTTCACTCTGAGGATTTAGAAAAAAAGATTTCAGATCCGCAAATGGGTCTGGTATTCAAAAACTTCCTCATCGATTTCAAACCTGACCTTGTTCATTTTCACTGCATACAACGCCTTACAGATTCTGTGGTAAGTGAAGTTCGAAAGGCTGAAATCCCTTATATTATTACAGCTCACGATGGCTGGTGGATTTCTGATTCACAATTTCTTGTCGATCAAGATGATCAGATTTCAACGTACCAATATCAAAAAGAGGCTGAACACACTTCTATAAAAGTGTCTGATCGACAACGAGCATTTCGCAAAGAATTATTTGGAGCTGAGCATATTGTTGCTGTCTCTGATGCCTTCGCAAAAATATACGATGATGCAGGCATACCTAACGTAATTGCCATTGAAAATGGTGTGTCGAACCTTCCGGCAACAGATCGCATCCCATCCCAGGGCCGTGTGCGACTTGCTCATATTGGCGGTATATCACGGCACAAAGGCTTTCATTTAGTACGCCATGCACTTGAATCCAGTCCGGAGTTTAGCAATCTGGAATTGCTGGTGGTAGACCATGCAGCCCCCAAAGGATCAATCAAATACGAAAAATGGGGATCAACGCCTGTAACTTTGATCCCAAAAGTAAGGCAAGACGAGATAGCAAACTTATTTGCGAAGATTGATGTCCTTTTGGCCCCTTCTATTTGGCCCGAAAGCTTCGGTCTCGTCACTCGCGAAGCCTTGATGTGTGGCTGCAGGGTCATTGCGTCAGACAGGGGTGGTATAGGTCAATGTATCGAGCATGGTGAGAACGGTTTAGTTATCAATGTCGAAGATGCAGACCCTTTACGCAACGCCCTTGCCGAAGTCGATGCCAATCCAGAGCATTACTTGTCCCCTCCGGTCGAAACGCCTCAATTGAGATTGGCGATACATCAGGCCCGTGACTTGGTTAAACTTTACAGAAAGTTAATCACCAACTAAGAATACAATCAAGAATTACGCATACCGATTTATAGCTTCAGCAGGCTGTAAGCTATCATGATTATTTTGCGTGCATAAGAAACCAAGAATGAATTACGCTAAGGAATTGCATGTCAGTAAATTTTGTTATTTGTGGGCTGGAGCATAGCGGAACTACCCTGATCTCAGATCTATTCCGACAGGTTGATGGCCTCGATGCAGGTTTTGAGGTTGGTGTATTGCTTGTAGATCAACCATCCACATTCCGTGATTTTAACCCTTTTGCTCAAAACCTCCTCAACGGCTGGGCTATTACGCAAGAGCAATTCGACCATTGTTGTGATGCTTCAACACACGGTGAATTCTATCAACGCTTGCAAAACGCGACTGGTGAATTATCAGAAGACACGACAAGAATATTTGATAAAACACCGCGCTATCTTTCCAGGTTAAGCGAGTGC
>CAZGVP010000370.1:0-3374 GCA_964529135.1 uncultured Caulobacterales bacterium
CCAATGTTACCGCGGTTCACATTGGGATGACGTGCATCAAAATCGCTAAAAAAGTTGTCAGTCAAGTCTGCTCTAATTTCACTGACTCGCTCTGAGATAACCTCTGCGCTCACAACAATTGCACGCTGACGGTCTCTCCTCAAAATACGCGAAATGCCTGTTGCAAAACTTATATCTGCAACAGTGTACAAAGGAAGCTCCCGACCATCTGTAGTGCGAATACGCATGTTTCGTAAATGATCCAGAGATTTTCGATCTTCAGCGGGGAAGCGTACAAACACACGCACATCCTGACCATCACGAGGCAAACGTTGCACTTCTTCACCAAAAAACCCCTGGCGAATTTGTTGAGATACTTGCGCTGTGTTTACGCCCAGGGCTTCAGCTCCTGGTTTAAGTGTAAAACGAACTTCTTCGGCAGAAGACTGGGTATCATTGACAACATTGTAGACGCCTTCATAACTGCGCAATTGAGTCATTATATCTTGTGCCGCAGCATTCAGGTCTTCCAGGCTGGGAGAGTTTAAAACGTACTGTATTGGCGGTCCTTGATTATTGCTGTCATATTCAACTGTAATTGTTTCCGCATCGGGTATATCGCCGATTAATTCTCGTAACCGGTTGGCCGTTTCTTTGGCTGTTAATGTGCGTGTTTCTGGTGGCACCAATTTTACAAGCGCCAAGACCTGATTATCGCGCGAGCGTGTGTACCAGTTTTGAATCAATTTTCCTTCACCGCTGGTACTTTCATTGACTTGATCCACTAGGATTTTTTCTGCTATCTGAATTTGTGTGAGTACCTCCAGTGTGCGGGCATACGGAGTGCCTTCAGGAAGGTTAACGGTAATTTCTATCTGGTCAGATTCTACTTCCGGCATAAATGCAACTTTGACGAATCCATTACTGAGAAGACCAATAGATAATATCATTGTACCGATGAACATAACGGTAGTGAGATAGCGCCGTCGCAAACAGGCTGACACCATAGGCTTGTAAACATTGCGCCCGAATGAAACTATGCTACCCGCCATTTTGTTCTGCCAGCGGAAAAATCTATTTTTGGGGTTTGCGGGTTTCAAGTGGGACAGGTGTGCGGGCAGTATCAACAACGATTCAATTAGCGAAAATGTTAGTGCGAAGATGACCACCAAAGAAATTGATCGAGTGAATTGTGATGTGCCACCAGACAGAAACATCCAGGGAGCAAAGAAGATCATGGTCGTCAGTACGGCAAAGATAACTGGCATCAACACCATTTTGGTGCCATTGACCGCAGCTTTTACACCGCTTTCCCCATCTTCAATCTTACTGTGTATCGCTTCCCCAACAATGATGGCATCATCTACGATTACGCCAATCACCAGCAAAAATGCGAAAGTAGAAATCATATTGAAAGAAACCCCCGCCATTGGGAGGAATGCCATACCACCAGCAAATGCAACGGCAATTCCAATGGCAACCCAACCTGCAACAATGGGGTGTAAAAACAAAATTAAGGTTACAAGAACAAGCAAAATTCCCATGGTGAAGTTAGAAAAGATGGTATCCATCCGTCCGGAAAATGCTTCAGACTGATCTGCCCAGAGGGTTAGCACGACCCCTGCAGGGGCTTCTCCTTGTATTCTTTCAACATAATCTTTTACTTCTTTAGACATTTTTAGAATGTCCATATTTGGACCGCTGGTGATATTAACGAGGATAGCACGTTCCCCATTGACGGTTGCTAGAAGGTTGACCTCTTCAAAACCGTCAATAACGGTTGCAACATCTTTCACGCGAACGGTTGCGCCATTGGTTTGCTGGCGAACAACTATATTTTCAAACTCTTCGCGACTATCAGCAAGGTTTCGCGTTCTCAGTTGAACATCACCAAGCCCAGTCCGAACATTACCAGCAGAAATATTGACCGAAGTGCTACGCACGGCGGTAGCAACATCTGATAATGTTAACCCATATCGACGCAACGCATTTTCGGATACTTCAATAGAAACTTCTTCGTCACGGGTTCCAAATAGATTAACAGCAGGAACATGAGGGAGGAGAGCAATGTCCCGGCGCACCTTTTCCGCAAATTGAGTCAATGTACGCTCAGAAACTTCACCGACTACCGCAACGCGCATTATTTCATTTTCACTGCGAAACACACTTAACTGTGGTGGCTCAGCGGCATCAGGAAATGTGTTGATAGCATCAATTTCCCGTTTTAAATCTTGCAAAAATTTGGCTTCATCAAGATCATCTTCGCCGCTTACCCAGACAAAACCAGCATTTTCATTGGCGGATGCCCACAAGTTATCGACACCTCGAACACGGCCAATAGCTTCTTCCAGACGAACGACAATCTGTTCTTCAACGTCTTGGGGGGAGGCGCCTGGCCAGGCAACAGAAATCTGTGCGCCAGGAAACTCAATATAAGGATCAATTTCCCGATTGATGCGTGCAAGACTAATCAAGCCTGCCAGCAAAATCCCAACCATTAAAAGATTGGCTGCGACTTTGTTATTTGCCCACCAGTTAACAATACCGCCCATGATATTTTTCCCAATTATTAATCCGCGAATAACTATGCATCGCTAGTTTTGCGATTCAGCAATGCGCGTCTGGTCTGTTTTTTCAGATTTTGCAGGATTGCCAGCCACGGCTATCGCCATGCCTGTTGCTGGTGCGCGAACAGGGGACGTAATGACGCGCTCACCTGGGTTTAAACCCGATGATAGAATTGCGCCGTTTGGGTCAGACTTGGCGACTGTAACATTGCGGATTTCCAAAGTGTTATCATCACGAGCAACGAAAATTTGACCATCGCCGCGAACGGCCGTGCGGGGAATCAGGACGGCATCATTAATGCTGCGGCCATCGATTTCTGCGGTTACAAAGAGGCCGGACGCTAACGGCATACCATTATCAGCGCCCGAGCCATAAGGGTCCTTAACTGCCACATAGGCAAATAAAACTCTTGTTTCAGGATCGAACCCACTATCTGTGCGAACTACAGATCCTGTCCAAAAGCGCATTGTTCCGGCTACTATTGACGAAAGTTTGACTGAAGGGCCGCTTTCGCCTTCCGGAACAATATATCCGATGGGTATGTTTAATTGTCCAAGTTCGTTATCAGTTAGGGGCAATTTCACTTCCATAATGTCAGTTGCGAAAATGCGCCCGAGGGGAGTGCCGGGCGTTACGAATTCTCCGATATCCACTATTTTAGTGGTCACACGTCCATCAAAAGGAGCTTTGATACTGGTACGGGCGAGTTGTAATTCGGCCTCTTTGAGGGCTGCGCGTGCGGATGCTAACATGGCCCTAGCTTCTGCCATCTGAGGTTTGCGAAGAGTTAGCGGTGATGCTTTGCCTTCTCCTAAATCTTCAAACTC
>CAZGVP010000371.1:0-3327 GCA_964529135.1 uncultured Caulobacterales bacterium
GAGCTTAAAAAAAACCAATATGGGGGTCAATAACAAAAAATATTGATATTATAATAGATGTAACACCTGATAGTAATGTATTTATATGTACTGAGTATAATAGCTATCAACATCGTGTGATTGTATTATATGCTATCACTTCTCGTTTCACGATATAAGCCTTGCCCGGATAGAATATATCAAGAATATCAAGTATTATTCACCGTAGCGCACACTAAAATACCAAATCGGCCATAAAAATCAGAGTATTTCACCTTGCGTCGCAACATAAATGCTGTGTTTTCGCATATGCACAACAGAAAAGATAATCAGTATATTGAAAGCTATTAACTATCTGTTAATATGCTCTTTTTTGAACCTCAGGGAAGGGACTTCCAATGGACTTAATGCAACTATTACTTAGTGGCGCT
This sequence comes from uncultured Caulobacterales bacterium, assembly GCA_964529135.1. Lineage (GTDB taxonomy): Bacteria > Pseudomonadota > Alphaproteobacteria > Caulobacterales > Parvularculaceae > CALLPQ01. The sequence goes on from CAZGVP010000371.1 coordinate 411, forward strand.
GGTGGCGCGGTAATCGGACCAATCGTATCGCAATTTCTCGGCGGCGGACAATCAGGCCTTATGGGCCGAATAATTTCTGGCGTCATTGGCGGCGTTGGCGCTGGTGCGGGAGCAGATGCAGCTGGCCTCTCCGCTATTCTAGGCAGCGGCGAAATCATGGGAATGGTTCAATCTGTTCTTGAAGGTGGCGTCGGGGGTGGTGTGCTTTCCACAATAGCCGGCATGGTTATGAAAAACCGCGGTTAACCCCTAATCCAAAGTCAATTTCTCAAAGTGAGAGAATAAAAACCTTCCGTATCATATACGGAGGGTTTTTATTTATGTGATCACACAAGTGTGAACTTAACAACAGATTCTCCAGGCAAAACGCCATGGCTAGAATTTATTACTATTTCGCAATATGTCTAAAGCTCAAATGTGATGAAAATCACCAATATTTATAGTTAATCTCTCTTGGCTAACCTGCCAATCTTTGTCATTGTGTTGGTGAGAGGGTGAGCTTTGTTAATTCTATACAAATTGATCACACTGTATTGTTGTTTCGTCAACGCAGTTCACTCCATAACGAGGTTTCCATGTCTAAAACCTTACCCAGATTGGTTATTTTACCGTTTTGGGTTACGGAATCGCATAAATTTTAGGGTTCTAACCACTGGGTGTTTAATCCAGTACGTAAAATAATCTCAGGGAAAGATAGTCAATGACAGCTCAAACTCGTATTCAAGATTTTGCCGTAAATGGCTTTCAACAAGTCAGTAGTGAATTATACAATTTTTACGCAGAAGAGGACGACTTACTCGCAGATTTTACTGCACTTGTTATTGAGGGTTTAGTACCACCCTCAGCGTCAGCTACAACAGATGGCTTACTATTTGACTTTAATGTCGGTGTGTTTGATCCCAACAATGCCGGCGCCGCAGTCATCGCCTCTGTCCTTGAAGTGACCAACGCCGCGCTCGCCCAATTGGCAAATCTGATTGTTGGGGTTGCTGGTTCATCACTCGAGGTTGCCGTTACCATTGCCCAACAAGGGCCAGGTGTGGTTGCTTCAGCTAGCTCTGCAGACTTATTTTTCGCAAATTTTGACCCACTTTTGGGTCCACTTCCCAATGCAGATGGAATAATTGAAATCCTTACCGGCGCTCAAATTGAGCTGAACACAGGCATAGACCCCAATGGCGATGATCCGGATATTTTGATCACTGTAAACAGCGATTTCCTACTCAGCGCCCAAGCCAGCCTCAACACTGATCCTGATCGTGTTGCGATCCCGGGGACGATAGATTATGTCTCAGTCCTCACTCACGAGATTATTCATGGGCTCGGCTTCTTTTCTTTTCGTGATGGTACAGGACAAGACTTCTTGTTCGACGTTACGGGTGATGGAATACCTGATTTTCTTGAATCTACATTCGGCACCTTTATTGAATTCGAAAACATTGGCGAACAATTCCTCAGCGCAACATACAATGGTGAGAATTTTGTTGAGGTTTATGGCGAAGCTGGACCTATTGAAACTACAACAGGCTCACCTGGGTCCGACGGCTCACATTTTGCCGCGACCCTGCCAAACGGCTTACTATCCGATTTGGTTCTGGCTATAGAAAACCCATCAGTTATAGCAGGAGACATAACCACTATCGGTGAAGCCGAACTCGCTGTATTACGCGATATCGGATTTACTACGTCCAGTCCGGACAATCTTGGCTTGGTCAATACATTCGACCCGTTCGTAGCTTTCACACCAACTGTTGCAGTTAACCCTGAATTTGCCGTCGACAGCAATCAGGTTTTGATCACAGTAGAATTGTTAAGCCAAGAAATCTTCCAAACCATTCCTACCTCTGTTGGTGTAGAGGTCACTGCTTCAGATGGATCCACACAGACCTTCCGGGCGCAATTTGCTCCTGGCTTTGGTGTTGGCCCCGGCGAAACTGAATTTACATTTGCTTTGGATGATACAGTCCTGAACGGCATTGGTAACTCCGATAGCGAGATTGCCGTACGACTTTTCTATCCGGCACAAGCCTTTCTTGCCAACGGTAACGTTGAACAGACTGTAACCTTTGATCTCGGCAATATTAATACGGGCGACGCTACAGACGATGTCATCGCCGGGTCACGAAGCGCAGACACCCTTTTTGGCGGTGGCGGCGATGATCGTGTTGTTGCCAATGGCGGCAATGATCTTGTGTTCGGCAATGATGGCAATGACAGCCTCATCGGTAATGGTGGCCGTGATACAGTAGATGGTGGTGCGGGCAATGACCGCGTAGATGGTTCTGGCGGTAATGATCTCGTCATTGGGGGCTCTGGAGATGACACGGTTCAAGGCCGTGGCGGAAGAGATATATTAGAAGGCAATGATGGCGATGACCTTTTGATTGGCGGCGGCGGTGCTGACGGACTCGATGGTGGAGCTGGCAGCGACACTCTTGAGGGTAACGGTGGCAATGATACGTTCACTTTCTCTTTCGGTGACGCAAACGATGCTGACATCCTGAATGGCTTCAACCGCAATCGCGATGATATTATTGTTGATGGTTTTGGGTTTGCCGATGCCGCTGATGTAATCAATGCTGCTGAGCAAGATGGTGACGATGTTGTCATCACCCTTAACGAAGCAACTAACCAGACTCTGCGGATCACGGATACAAATGTTGCAAACTTGAACGACGGCAACATTTCGGTTGAAGGCATCCCTCTTTTAGCGCCCGTGCCTACATTAATCGCAACTACATCTTCTACTAATGGCGGGTTCACACTCTCAAATAATTCCACCACAGGAACAAAGGGTGACTCGCTGAATTTCGATGCGTTCCGCACAACTGCTGGTGTTGGCCCAGATATAGACTTTGATAGTTTCCGATCCACTTTCTCACCATCAGAACTTGCGGTTCTCATAGAAGAAATTGCT
>CAZGVP010000372.1:0-3317 GCA_964529135.1 uncultured Caulobacterales bacterium
TATGCCCAACAAGAATAACCTTTTCAGTACCCAGTTTTACTTGAAGGTGTTTGATCAGTTCCGCGGTATCTTCAACCATTTGCTCGTAGGTCATCGTAGTGTGATCAGTCTTGCTAATTACGGTGCGTCCAGCACCACGTTGGTCCCATTCCACAAGGGTAAAATATTCTGTAAGTGGGCGTAAAAACCGATGAGTTAATGATATTGTCGCAGAACCCGGTCCGCCATGAAGATCAAGTAGCACAGGATTACTGCGATCGCGCCCACGTATACGGATGAACTGCTTTATACCTTCTATTTCGACGAAGACAGATTCATCAATGCCATTTTGTGAATCAAACCAGTTGGCATCTGCACTCAACTGTTTTTCTTTATCAATTAACAACATCGCACCGGTGACTGCACCGACTAACAATAGAGCTGCTGGCAATAAAATATATTTCGCTAAACCAAAAAAAATTTTCATAGTCATGCCTCCATCGAAGCGTGATTATGGGTATTAAACCATGTCATAGCAACTATAGTAATTGGCCATCCAAGCTTAGTATTTTTGCGCCTCATAATAATAAGTTTCGCCCTCATCAACATATCCTTGAATGAGGGTTAATCTAACACTGGCGAGAATCTGGCGATATTCTTCAATGCCAAGTGATAATGAAAGCTGGCCAGTTAAGACATCATTCCAGCTGCACATTTGCTTGGGCGCTGAGAATAACAATCGCCCTCCAGGTTTGAGTGCATGGGAAATTCGACTAATGAGTTCGCGTTGACGGTCTTGCGATAGCAGAAAAATCACGCCGACCGCCAGCGCTGCATCGAATGTTTTGTCGAAAAACCGACTGGATTCAGCCGGTTCACACATGATTTCCACATCGGGAAAGCGCTTCTTGAACGCTGCGACCATTGCTGAAGATGCATCAATCGCAGATACGGCCAACCCTTCTTCTATTAAAACCGAAGTCAGTGGATCACCAGATCCTGCTCCAATATCGATTACGCACCCACCGTAAGGAAGTGATGCGGCCCATTTCTGGATTGTTGCGCGCCCATTTGTTGATCGGGCAGCCATAAACTTTTTAGCAGCCTTTTCGTAGCCATTTGAAAAATCTTTAGACAACGAAAAACTCCCGAGCAATGGCCATATGGCTTTTTATAATCGATAAGGAGGTATTAAGGTTTCTTAAGCTTCCGCGCCAACGGTTTCTGATTTATTAAGAGCCTCACGGTTCAGGTTCAGCATGGATTTTTGCAGCTTCTCGAATGCGCGCACTTCAATCTGACGCACCCGTTCACGTGATACTTTGTAGACCTTGGAGAGTTCTTCAAGTGTTGACGGGTTTTCCTTCAGGCGGCGCTCTGTAATAATATGCTGTTCACGTTCGTTTAAAGCATTCATTGCTTCAGTAAGTAACTCCATGCGCATGTCATACTCATCTTCTTTTACAAGATGAGTTTCAGCATTCACAGCGTTATCATCAACGAGCCAATCTTGCCATTCTCCGCCTTCACCATCATTTCGCATGGGTGAATTGAGCGAAGTTTCAGGGCCCGACATACGCCGGTTCATGGAAATTACATCATTATTGGTGACGCCGAGTTTGGTCGCAATATGATCAACTTGATCAGGGGCGAGATCACCATCATCAACGGCATCAATCTGGCTTTTAATTTTACGTAAATTAAAGAAAAGTTTTTTCTGTGCAGCTGTGGTGCCAATTTTGACTAAGCTCCAGGAGCGCAAAACATATTCCTGAATCGAAGCACGAATCCACCACATCGCATAGGTTGCAAGACGGAAACCTTTTTCCGCATCAAACTTACGTACGGCTTGCATCAGACCGACATTACCTTCGGAGATCACTTCACCGATTGGCAGGCCATATCCACGATAACCCATGGCAATTTTGGCAACGAGCCGTAAATGGCTGGTCACTAGTTTTTTTGCGGCATTTGGATCTTCATGCTCGGCGAACCGTTTGGCGAGCATATATTCTTCATCTTTCGCCAGCATTGGGAATTTACGGATCTCTGCCAGGTAACGGGTTAAGCTACCTTCAGGTGTGACACCGGTAGGGAGGCTGTCGGCTGTCTCTTTTTTAACCAAAGCATTTGAACCAGTGGTCGTCATTGTTTTCGTTGTGTCAGTCATTTTTGCTTGCTCCCTATCTGATACCCGAAGGTGCCTTTTATAGCTCTTTCTCAAACTATTTTAGTGATGCGATTAAGGCATATATGTATTAATCACAGTAAACCAAGAGGTTGAGGCCAAGCTGGCCCCAATAAAATTGCCAATAAAGGGCCCTTAAAACGCTTGTGATCCCTCATGTAAGCAACGTTAACCTCGTTTCTTTCCAAAATCTTAATAGTCCTGTCATATTTTATTGAGAGAGATTGAGAAATAGTAAAACAACATGAGTATTATCCGTAAGTCATTATTTTCTATCGTTTTTTCTGCATTTGTTGGAGTGTTTGGTCTTGTCAGCACTGCAAATGCCGATACAGCAACTTTTGTTACACCGGTTACGGGTGATCCGGCGACTGTATCAGGGGGAAGTGATGGGATTGGGGTGGCTGTGGCTGCAGGGCAGACTTTGGGGCTTTTAGTTACCAACCCCTTTGGGCTTTTTGATTCCGACGGCTTTACGCCATTAAATAATAACGTTTCTATATTTACTCTTAGTGATTTTGGGTCTGCGCTAGCGACACTTAGTTTTGGGCGATATAATGACGGTAATTCGCAAATTTTTTATTCCCAAACCATCAACGCCCAAAGCTCGGGTACACAGATAAACCTGAACTTCCTGGCCTTTGTTGGGTGCGGCGTTTCAGCTGGTTGTGATTATATTGAAATTACTGGATTGAGTACCTTTAATGGCGCTCGAGTTATCCTGGATGCTATTACTTTCTCAGATGTTGCGCTTTCTAAAGTGTCTGCAACTACACCCGAGCCGGGGGTTTGGGCATTAATGATACTTGGTTTTATGTTAATAGCGCGGCAGTTAAAACTGTTGAAACGCCGAAACAAGTTAGGCTCGGGAGAAACCAACATGCATACCTCGCAATTATCTCTTGCTTCGACCGCTGGCTGAATTCAGGCGTTACTTGAAATCAGAGCGCTTTTAATGCACCGAGAACTTTTGCGAGATCTTGAGAGAGCGGAGCCTCAAAATATAAGTTTTCTTTCGATATTGGATGTCTAAAACCGAGTGTTTTTGCATGTAATGCTTGTCGTCTAAAATTTTTCAAAACAAAAATGGCTCTTTTCGCAAGGTCATCTTCCGGTTTTAACCCGGCGAGACCCGGCCCTCGCCCATAAA
>CAZGVP010000373.1:0-3310 GCA_964529135.1 uncultured Caulobacterales bacterium
ATGAGGCGGATGAGCCCGAACACCAACAAATTTAGGCACACTTATCAACTCCATCAATTTTTGTTCGATGTTATCTGCCGCCAGATTAAGCCAACCTACTACGCCACTAACCGCTGGATTGTTCGCATATTGCTCCAGGAGTTCAGCAGTTTCATCATCGTTAGTAACCGCTTGTACCAGATACACACTTTCCAAATTAAACTGGGTGTATTCATCCTTAAACTCTTCGATGGTAAAATCACGATGCAGTGCGCCGATTTTTTCCCTCGTCCAGATAGAACGCCCATCGTTCAAACGCCATGTATGAATATGAGAATCAACTATGTCAAGCCGCGATCTGTCTATTCCAGCCATCGTATTTATTCTCTAAATCTTGGTCCGACATCTCGAATCGACATTCGACAAGAACCAAAGTTGGACACTCTGAATGTATTAGCACTGTTAAGGCGTTCAGGAGTTGTGCCTTTTCTTCGAGTGCCTAGTTTCGTTGATATTCGAGCATGAAGTAAAATGATATTAATAAATCAATCATTCGATTAAGTTATATGTTCTATTCATGCAGCTATGGATTCTTGCAAGTAGCGATATGCTTCCTACCTAAGATCAACGTTTTAAACTGCGGTGTTTGAAGGATTGCCATAGCGGGAATAACAGAACGATCAAAACCATGAACAGAATGCCAAGCGTAAACGGTCGATCGCTGAGAAATGAAATCGAGTTGCCCTGCAACAAAATGAGTGACCTTCGCAGATTTGTCTCGATAATTGGCCCAAGGACGAAACCAATCACCAGTGGCGCGAGCGGGAAGCCTGTCTTTCTCATGAAGTAGCCAACGGCCCCAAACAACCACATTGTCCATAGATCGAAAACCTGCCGCTGGATCGTATAGGTGCCGATTAGGCTTAGCAGTAAAACGCCACTCATCAACAAAGAAGTAGGAATTTTCAGAAGGCGTACAAACGCCGGGATCATCATTAAGCCGATCGGCAGGAGCAGTGCCGCACCCATAAGAAATACGACGAAAATGCCGGTAATCAGATTTTGATCAGTTAAGAACATTAACGGGCCAGGCGTATAACCCTGAATCAACAATCCACCCATCAGTACAGCAACAATAGGATCTCCCGGAATCCCAACAGCCAACATTGGTATTAATGCACCACCAGTCGTCGCAGAATTGGATGCTTCGCTGGCTATCACGCCATCTTCTTGCCCTTTGCCAAACGACTGTGGATCTTTCGAAAAATCTTTGGCCAATTTGTAGCTAAAAAATGCGGAAGTCACACCACCAATTCCCGGCACTACCCCAATAATGACACCAACTAAACTTGACCGTAAATACAAAATCGGTTTTTTAACCACTGATTTGAACACAGCCATTGAAGTACCAACTTTATTCGTCAGAGTTTGCGCAACGATCGGCGATTCAATGTTCATCAACACTTCGGAAATGGCGAATATTCCTACCAACAAGGCCACCAGATTTACGCCCCCTGATAACTCCGTAAATCCAAAAGTAAATCGGACCAAGCCCGTCACTGGATCACTGCCTATTGAGGCAATAAACAAACCCAATAGCGCCGCTATTATTCCTTTGATCATTGAGCCCGCACTCAATGTGGCAATGCACGTCAATCCTAGTAGCCCAAGACAAAATATTTCAGACGGCCCAAAATTGAGTGCAATGCTTGCTAATAGAGGGGAAACAAAAATAAGTACGAGCCCACCAATAATGCCACCAATAGAGGATGCAACAGTCGCGAGAGTAACGGCACGAGATGCTAGACCCTGAATTGTCATGGGACGCGCATCCAATAGAGTAATTGCAGCCATTGGCGTACCGGGTATGCCTAGCAAAGCAGCAGTAATAGCGCCACCGTAGGAGCCACCTTGATAAATCCCTAAGAGCAAAGCCATTGACGAAATGGCATCAAGGCTAAATGTAAATGGTATGGCTAATACCACCCCAAGTAGAGGACCGAGTCCGGGCAACACGCCAATAAAAATACCAACTGTCAGGCCTACAATGAGTGCGAGAAATTGGCTAGCACCTAAGCTTTGGAAAACAATATCTAACATGCAATTGCTATGGTTGATAAAGTCAAAGGATTTAGTCGCTGAGGGCTATCAACACTCCTTCCGGGAGCACAGTGTCGAATCCATATCGAAATACGGAATATACGATCAGCGGGAAAACCACGGAACTCACCAGTAGAAAACCCCAACGTCTCTCACCCATCATGAACATAAACCACATCATCAGCAAGACTGACGTAATAATAAATCCCAAGGTATCAAGAAAGTAAGTCAATAAGAGTAAGCCTGCAAAACTCAAAAAAACAAGATGGTAAGCCGGCTTGGTATGGGCGATTTCGGATTGGTCATCAGGGAGGTCAAGAGATTGATGCCCACTCTTGAAAATCGATAAAATCGCCAATCCCAGCATCAGGATGCCAAGCAATTTCGGATATGCAGCTGGGCCCAGGACGCTACCCATATTCTGCGCAAGCTCAACGTCCAACAATGATGACTGATAAACAATCAAGCCACCAAGCAATATAAAAAAGCAGGCTGGACTTAATCTCAATAGCCTGGACAGATTGGTACCCATATTATTTTACGACAGCAACACTGATCACCTGATGCAAACTAAATCAGGTGATCAGTTTTCGCAATACTTATTTCGCCTTTTCCAGGACGCTCGCGATAATTGGCGCTAGTTCTACTTCTGAGTCAGCCCATAGTTGTTTAAACTCATCACCAGGTAACCAAGTGACGGTGGACTTTTTCTCAGCTTTGATTTTTTCTATAAATGCGTCAGATGACAGCACCTTCCCAAAGGCATCTTGTAGCTTCTTTGTCCTTTCTGGCGGCGTACCACTACGAACCGCCAAGCCGCCCCATCCAAGAGAGGTTCGACTATTCCATCCCAGCGCATACCCTGCCTCTGCCGATGTTGGCACATCTGGAAGTGTCGCTATTCTTTCACCGGTTAGTGTCGCAAGCACTTTGACCTTGTCACCAAATGTGTTTGGGCCACCCATTGACGCCGTGGTCACATCTAAAGAGCCATCCAACACCCCTTTATGATTGTCAACATTACACCCGCCAAAAGGTACCGGGTTGTATTTATCAATCTTGGCGACACTGAGAAATTGTTCCATTGCCATCCGAGCAACAGAACCAGCACCACAAACACCAACGTTAATATTGTTATCTTGCTGGCCAGCCCACTCTACGAACTCTTTGAGGTTGTTAGCAGGATGATTGGCATTAACCATAATCATAAAAGGATTAAACAAGTATCCAC